>DASQYN010000556.1:0-20651 GCA_035639215.1 Burkholderiales bacterium | reverse complement strand
GCGGTCATTGCCACGTCTTCGCAAAATTCCACAGATCGCTCAGTATCGGATAGGTCGATACCATTCCGACCACTACGGCATGGGTGACACGGAGCCAGCGTCGCCGAAAGGCTTCGTCGTCGAGCGCAAGGACGAAGAGGAACGAGATCACCGGCCAGAGCAGATACCAGACTGGCTTGCCGGGAAGTTCAGCGCCGAAACGCCACCAGTACGCACTACCGAGTGCGCATAGCCCCGAACCAAGCATCCAGATTAAGCCCGTGGTCGATCGAAAAAAGCGATGCTTAAAAAAATCGCGTATCGGTTCTCTAGACCAGTCCAATCAGCGCCTCTTAGAAGGTCCGCTTCGGGTCGGAAGCGGACGTCAAGCGGCGGCGCGGAACTTGACGGTGCGGTTGCGGCCGTCCTGTTTGGCGGAGTAGAGCGCGCGGTCGGCGTGCGAGGCGAGGGCGTCGAGCGTGGCGCCGTCCTCGGGGAAGGAGGCGATGCCGATGCTCACGCTCGCGGAAAGGCGCTTGCCGTCGCACTCGAGCGGGGAGCTGGCGATGCGGTTGCGGATGCGCTCGGCGACTTCGAGTGCGCCTTTCGCCGGCGTGTCGGGCAGGAGCACGATGAACTCGTCGCCGCCGTAGCGCGCCGGGATGTCGGTGAAGCGCAGCTCGGCCTGAATCGAGCGGGCGAGGTGGGCGAGCAGCCGGTTGCCCGCCTCGTGGCCGTGGCTGTCGTTGACGCTCTTCAGGTTGTCGGAATCAATCATCAGCACGCTGGTCGGCCGGCCGTGGCGCATGCCCTGCGCGAAGAGCCGGTTGGCGGCCAGCGCGAAGCCGCGCAGGTTGAATAGCCCGGTGAGGTCGTCGGTCTCGGAAAGCACCTTCGCGCGCGCGAGGCCATAGCGGATGTCGGCCGAGAACATGGTCGTGATGTAGCCGACGAGCAGCACCGGCGCGAGCTGCGCGACGAAGGCGCCGAAGAAGGGCAGCGTCAGGATCTCCTGCGGATCGCTGCCGCCGCCGAGGAGCAGATAGCAGGCCGCGATCAGCGCCACGCCGCCGAGCGTCGCCGGCTTGCCGAGCGTCAGCGCCGCGGTGATGACCGGCAGGAGGTAGGCGTTGAGCAGCGGGCTCGCCAGGCCGTCGGTGCTCCACAGCACCCAGGTGACGAAGGCCACCATGCCGAACGTCTCGACGGCGATCTTCCAGCGTGTCTCGCGGCGCGAGAAGTTGGCGTAGCGAAAGCCCATGACGAGCGCCGCGTAGAAGAAGAGACCCGCGGACACCGCGGCGCTCGACTCGGCGTCCTCGCTCGTGCCGCCGAAGATCAGATACAGCAGGACGAGGATGAGGAGCAGCCAGTGGATCTCGGCGACGGTACGCGAGATGCCGCGCAGCTCTTCCTGCTCGATGGATGCCGCGTTCCCTGTCGCGGAAGGCCTTATCATGCGCCCCTTTCCCCTGCGCTATTATCCACGGGCATGGAATTGTCCGCCAAGGACTTGCGCGTTCTCGTCACGGCGGGCGGCTCCGGCATCGGGCGCGTGATCGCGGAAACCTTCGCGAAGGCCGGCGCCCGCGTGCATATCTCCGACATCGAGGAAAAATTCCTCGCCGAGACGAAGCGGCGCGTGCCGCAAGTATCGCAGACGCTCGGCGATGTGGCGAAGCCGGCCGACGTCGAGCGGCTCTTCCAGGACGTGCAGCGCTCGCTGGGCGGGCTCGATGTGCTGGTCAACAACGCCGGCATCGCCGGGCCGACCGCCAAGGTGGAGGACATCCGTCCCGAGGACTGGGAGCGAACCATCGCCGTCGACGTGAACGGCATGTTCTATTGCACCCGCAAGGCCATGCCGCTGCTCAAGGCCGCGGGCGGCGGCAGCATCATCAACCTTTCGTCGATCGCCGGGCGGCTGGGGTTTCCGATGCGTACGCCCTATTCCGCGGCGAAATGGGCCGTGGTCGGCTTCACCCAGAGCCTCGCCGCCGAGGCCGGCCCGGACGGGGTGCGCGTCAACTGCATTCAGCCCGGCATCGTCGAAGGCGAGCGGGTCGAGCGCATCGTCTCCGCCAAGGCGCAGGCGCTCGGCGTTTCAGCCGACGAAGTTCTGGAGAAGATGGTCGAAGGCGTGAGTTTGAAGACGACGGTGACCGCGCAGGACGTGGCCAACACCGCTCTGTTTCTTGCGAGCGACGCCGGCAAGCACATTTCCGGCCAGGCAATCTCGGTCTGCGGCGGCGTGCGCTACCTGGTTTAGCGAGGAGGAGGAGGAATGGCAGCAGCGCAAGGCAAGGTCATCATCACGTGCGCGGTGACGGGCTCGATCCACACGCCGAGCATGTCGCCGTACCTTCCGGTGACGCCGGAGGAGATCGCGGAAGCGGCGATCGGCGCCGCCAAGGCAGGTGCGGCAATCGTGCACCTGCACGCCCGCAACGCGGAGGACGGCAGCCCGACGCAGGATCCCGAGGTGTTCCGGCAGTTCCTGCCGAAGATAAAGAGCGCCTGCGACGTGGTGATCAACCTCACCACGGGCGGCGCGCCGACCATGTCGACCGAAGAGCGGCTGCAGCCGGCGCTGCGCCTCAAGCCCGAGGTCGCCTCGCTCAACATGGGCTCGATGAACTTCGGCCTCTACGAGATGCTCGGCCGCTACAAGGAGTTCAAGCACGACTGGGAGAAGCCCTACCTCGCCGGCTCCGACGAGCGGATCTTCAAGAACACGTTCCGCGACATCCAGATGATCCTCGAGCGCTGCCGCGAGAACGAGACGCGCTTCGAGATCGAGTGCTACGACATCGGCCACCTCTACACTGCCTCGCATTTTCTCGACCGGGGGCTGCTCCGGCCGCCGCTCTTCATCCAGTCGGTGTTCGGCATCCGCGGCGGCATCGGCCCGCATCCCGAGGACGTGCTGCACATGAAGCGCACCGCCGACCGGCTGTTCGGCGACGCGTACTACTGGTCGGTCCTCGGCGCCGGACGCAACCAGATGTTCATCGCGGCGATGAGCGCGGTGATGGGCGGCAACGTGCGGGTTGGCCTGGAAGACAGCCTGTGGCTCGGCCGCGGCCAGCTCGCAAGATCGAACGCCGAGCAGGTGACGAAGGCGCGGCGCATTCTGGAGGAGCTCGGCTTCACGGTCGCGTCGCCGAACGACGCGCGGGAAATGCTCAAGCTAAAGGGAGGACGCAATGTCGCTTTCTAGGCGTATGAGGAAGATTCTCTGGACGCTGGCTTTTCTCGGCCTGGCAGGCGCGGCGCAGGCGCAGGAATGGCCGACGCACGTCGTCAAGTTCGTCTCGCCCTATCCGCCCGGCGGCTCGGTGGACCCGCTCGCGCGGCTCTTCGCCGCCAAGCTGCAGGAATCGCTCAAGCAGCCCTTCATCGTCGAGAACCGCACCGGCGGCTCCGGCATCGTCGGCACCGACTACGTGGCGAAGAGCGCGCCCGACGGCTACACGTTCGTCTTCATCTTCGACACGCACTCGGTGCACCAGGCGCTGAACCCGAAGCTGCCCTTCGATCCGGTGAAGGACTTCGCCCCGGTCATGCTGGTCGGGCGCGCGCCGATGGCGATCACGACCGGCGCCATGAAGCCGTACAAGACCTTCGCCGAAGTGCTCGCCGCGGCGAAGGCGAAGCCCGACACGATCAGCATGGGCAACGTCGGCAACGGCTCGCTTGCGCATCTCACCACCATCGTGCTCAACCAGGCGACCGGCGCGCGCTTCCTGCCCGTCCCGTACAAGGGCGGCGGGCCGCTTTCCACCGACCTGATCGGCGGGCAGATCGACCTGGCGATGGCCTCGACGGCGGCGCAGGCGCAGCACGTGCGCGGCGGCAAGATGCGCGCGCTCGCACTGACCGGCGACACGCGCTCGAACACGATGCCCGACGTGCCGACTCTCAAGGAGCTCGGCATCGAAGTCTCGGAATACGCCTGGTGGGGCATCCTCGCGCCGGCCGGCACGCCGCGGCCGATCATCGACAAGCTGCACGCGGAGATCGTCAAGGCGATCCATCTGCCCGACGTGCACAGGACGCTCACCGAGACGCTGGGCATGGAAGTGATGGCGGCGAGCCCGGCCGACACGCAGAAGTGGATCGACGAGCAGATGGCGCGCTGGGGCAAGGTGGTGCGCGACAACCACATCGTCAACCAGTAACCACAAAAGGGGTCAGAGCAATTTTTCAGAAATCAGAAGGCGAAGAATTGCTCTGACCCCGTCGAAGGCGCCGTTCTTCCGGCTGTCGTATCTGCCGCCGCTGATGGTGTACGCGGCGTACGGCATCTCGGGCCTGACCGGCATCGCCGGCACATTCTTCGTCAAGGAGTACCTCGACCTCTCGGCCGAGTTCCTCGCCGCGCTGGCGTTCTGGGCGGGCATCCCGTGGGCCCTGAAGATGCCCGTCGGCCACGTGGTGGACCTGATGTGGCGCTGGAAGGCGGCGCTCGTCTGGCTTGGCGCCGGCGCCATCGCGCTTAGCCTGCTGATCCTGGTGGCGATGGTCGAGCATCCCGCGGCGATGGCCCGCACCATGACCTTGGACCACTGGTACGTGCTCGCGGCGCTCCTCGCGCCGACGGCCTACATGGTGCAGGATGCCGTCGCCGATGCGATGACGGTCGAGGCGGTGCCGCGGGTCGACGAGCACGGCGTGGCCTACGACGAGGCGACGCGAAAGAGCATGCACACCACCATGCAGACTCTCGGGCGCGTGGCGGTGATCGGCGGGCTGGCGCTGGTCGCCGGCGCGAACGTCTGGATCTTCTACGGCACCGAGGCGCTGCCGCAGGAGGAAAAGGGGCGCCTCTATGCCTATATCTTCAAGCTCGCGCTCGCCATCCCGCTCGTCTCGGTGCTCGGCGTGGTGCTGCACGGCGCGATCAAGTGGCGCGACGCGCGCCGGCTGCGCGCTCAGGGCCGCTCGCAGGCCGAAGTCGAGCATCTCCTCGCCGTCCATGGCGAGGAAAAGACGCGCCCCAACTGGGCGATCCTGGGCGGCAGCCTGGTGTTCGTCGCGATGACGCTCGGCGTCGGGCTCTCGGCGCTGCCCTACGGACAGGAGCTGATCTTTGCCGGGTCGTTCGCGGTGATCGTCTTCCTGCTCTGGCGGCTCGCCCGCGAGCTCTCGCCCGAGGCGCGCGAGACGCTCGTCGCCACCGCGCTCATCCTGTTCGTCTACCGCGCGACCCCGTCGACGGGCCAGGGCACGACGTGGTGGATGATCGACGTGCTCGGCTTCGACCCGTCCTTCCAGGCGAAGCTGGCCCTCGTCGCCTACCTGCTGACGCTGGCCGGCATGTTCGGCCTGCGCGGCTACATGGCGAGGAACTCGATCGCCAGCATCGTCGTCATGCTGACGCTCGCCGGCACCGTCATCTCGCTGCCGAACATCGGCATGTTCTACGGCCTGCACGAATGGACCGCGCGCCACACCGGCGGCCTCGTCGACCAGCGCACCATCGCGATCATCGACACCGCGCTCGAGTCGCCGCTCGGCCAGATCGCCATGATCCCGATGCTCGCCTGGATCGCCAACACGGCGCCCGCCAACCTCAAGGCGACCTACTTCGCCGTCATGGCGTCGTTCTCCAACCTTGCGCTCTCCGCGGCGCAGCTCGGCACCAAATACCTGAACCAGGTCTATGTGGTGACGCGCGAAGTCCGCGACCAGGCCACCGGCCAGATCCGCATCCCGGCCGACTACCACGAGGTCGGCGCGCTGATGATCGCCGCCACGCTCATCACGCTGCTCGTGCCGCTGGTCGCCGTAGCGGGCGTACGGCTGCTGCGCTTGAGAACGGCATGAACCTTGCCCGGCCTAGCCTAAAGGAGACGCCATGAACCCGAGGGAAGCGATCACCCGCCAGATCCACGGCCTGCTCGAGCGCGAGCGGCGCATCAATCTGCACCGGTTCCCGATCCAGATCTCCAATGCCGACGGCGTCGCGGTGCTGGAGGGCGAGGTCGGCGACATCGCGGCGAAGAAGCTCGCTCTCGAGCTCGCCGCCTCGGTGTCCGACGTGCGCGGCGTGGTGGACCGGCTGCGCGTCGCGCCCGGCGCGCGGCCGGGCGAAGGACGGCGCGGCGACGGCGAGGTGCGCGACTCGCTCGCGCGGCGCTTCCTCGAGCAGGCCGAGTTCCGCAACTGCACCCTGCGCATCCACACCAACGAAAGAGAGGTGCTGCTGCACGAGGCAAACGGCGACGGCGTGGGCGAGATCGAGATCTCGGTCGCCGACGGCGTGATTGTGCTCGAAGGCCGGCTGATCAGCCAGCCGCATCGGCTCTTCGCCGGTGTCCTCGCCTGGTGGACGCCGGGGCGGCGCGACGTGGTGAACGCGCTCCAGGTGCAGCCCGCCTACGAAGAGCGCGACGACGAGGTGGTCGAGGCGCTGCGCCTCGTGCTCGAGGCCGATCCGGAGATCGACGCGGCGCAGGTGCGGCCCGCCTGCGACAAATGGATCGTCACGCTCGAAGGCAACGTGCCCACCGAGGAGCAGAAGCGGCGCGCGGAAATGGACGCGTGGTACCTCTCGGGCGTCGACCGTGTGATCAACAACCTGCAAGTGACCAGCTGAGCCGCTAGGCGCCTCTCCTTCCGATGGGCGGCCCCTCGATAGGCATCATCGGCACGGGGTGGGTCGGAGCGAGCGTCGCGATCTCCACCCTGCACACTGGGATCGCCGGCGAGCTCCTGCTCCACGATGCGCGCGGCGAGGTGGCGCAGGGCGAGGCGATGGACCTTTCCCACGGCTCGCCCTTCTACCCGCCTGCCCGGGTGCGCAGCGTCGCGCTCGACGAGCTGCTCGGCAGCGATGCCGTGGTGATCACCGCCGGGCGGCATGGCGGCCCGACGCAGACCCGGCTCGAGCTCCTGCGCGACAACGCGGCCCTCGTGCGCAGCCTCGCCCTGCGCTTCGCCGCCTACCGCGGCATCGTCGTGCTCGTCACCAATCCGGTCGATGTGCTGACTTTCGTGTTCCAGCAGGCCTCCGGCTTGCCGCCCGAGCGAGTGCTCGGCACCGGCACGCTGCTCGACTCGTCGCGGCTGCGCCAGGCGCTGGGACGCGAGCTGGGCATCGACGCGCGATCCGTGCACGCACAGGTCGTAGGCGAGCACGGCGACTCGGAAGTGGTGCTCTGGTCGAGCGCCACGGCGGGCGGCATCGCGCTACGCGAATGGCCCGGCTGGCAGCGCTCCCGCGAGGCGCTGCTCGCCGAGGAAGTGCGCACCGCCGCCTATGAGATCATCCGCCGCAAGGGCGCGACCAACCACGCCATCGGCCTTGCCACCGCCGCGCTGCTACGCTGGATGCTGCGCGGCGAGAGCCGCGTCGTCACCGTCTCGCGCGCTCAGCCCCCCGACGGGCCGTACGCCGGGGTTTCGCTCTCGCTTCCCTGCGTCGTGGGCGCGGGCGGCGCGACGCGCATGCTCATGCCGGCCATGGACGGCGACGAGCAGGCGCGCCTCGCGCGCTCGGCCGGCATTTTGCGCAGCGCCATCGGCAGCATCTGAGCTCGGAGGAGTCATGGCCACACAGCAGGAAAAAGCAACCCGCTTCCAGGCGCTGCATCAGGGGCCCGGGGCTTTCGTGATCCCCAATCCCTGGGACGGCGGCTCGGCGCGGCTGCTCGCCGGCCTCGGCTTCCAGGCGCTCGCCACGTCGAGCGGCGCGGCCGCCGGGGTGCTTGGCCGGCGCGACGGCCGCATCACCCGGGACGAGGCGCTCGCGCAGGCGCGCATCATCGTCGCGGCGACCGATCTCCCGGTATCAGCCGATCTCGAGAAAGGCTTCGGCGACGCCCCCGAGATCGTCGCCGAGACGGTGCAGCTCGCCGCCCAGGCGGGGCTCGTCGGCTGCTCGATCGAGGATGCGACCGGCCGCAAGGACGATCCGTTGTACGATTTCCCGCTGGCGCTGCGGCGCGTAGAGGCGGCGGCGAAGGCGGCGAAAAGCCTCGCTTTCCCCTTCACGCTTACCGCCCGCAGCGAGAACTTCCTGCGCGGCCATCCGGATCTCGACGACACCATCCGGCGCCTGAAGGCGTTCGCGGACGCCGGCGCCGACGTGCTGTTCGCGCCGGGGCTGCCCGACCTCGATGCGGTGCGCAGGGTGTGCCGCGAGGTCGGCAAGCCTTTCAACTTCATGGTCGGCATGAAGGGCAAGTCGTTCAGCGTCGCGGAGCTGGAGAAGGCGGGTGTGCGGAGAATCAGTCTCGCCACCTCGCTCTACCGCGCGGCGATGACCGGGCTCCTCGACGCCGCGCGCGAGGTGAAGGAGCAGGGCACTTTCGCCTACCTCGACCGGTCGCTGGCGACGCCCGAGCTCGCGAAATTCATGCGGGAGTGAGCGGCTCCTCGTCCATCAGCGGGATCTGCTCGCGCAGCTCGAGAATGCGCTCCTGCCAGTAGCGCTGCGTGTTGAACCACGGAAAGGCCGCCGGGAACGCCGGATCTTCCCAGCGCCGCGCGATCCACGCCGAGTAGTGGAGCAGCCGCAAGGTGCGCAGCGCTTCGAGGAGATGCAGCTCGCGCCGGTCGAACGGCGCGAATTGCTCGTAGCCGGCGAGGACGCTCGCGAGCTGCCGCGTCATCGACGCGCGATCGCCGGAGAGCAGCATCCAGAGGTCCTGCATTGCCGGGCCCATGCGCGCGTCGTCGAGGTCGACGAAATGCGGCCCTTCGTCGGTCCACAGGATGTTGCCGAGGTGGCAGTCGCCGTGCAGCCGAATCGAGCGCACGTCGCCGGCGCGCTCGTAGCAGCGTTCGACCGCGTCCAGCGCCTGCTGCGTCACCGCCTTCCACGCCGCGAGCAGGTCGGGCGGGATGAAGCTCGTGCCGAGAAGGAAAGCGCGCGGCTCGTGGCCGAAGGTCCGCGCATTCAGCGCTTCGCGGAACTGGAAACCCTTGGTGGAGCCGACGGCGTGGATGCGACCGATGAAGCGGCCGAGCCACTCGAGCGTCTTCTTGTCGTCGAGCTCGGGCGTGCGGCCGCCGCGGCGCGGGTAGATGGCCGTGCGGAATTCGTTGAACCGGAGGGAGGCGAGCGGCGTGACGACCGGGATCTCGCGCTCGGCGAGCTCGCGCGCGAAGGCGTGCTCCTCGTCGATCTGCGCGTCGCTCCAGCGGCCCGGCCGGTAAAACTTCGCCACCACGATGCGGCCGTCATCGAGCCATACCTGGTAGACCCGGTTCTCGTAGCTGTTGAGGGCGAGCAGCCGCCCGTCCGGCGGGAAGCCGCCCGCCGCCACGGCGTCGAGCACGACGTCCGGCGTAAGCCGGGAATACGGATGCGCGTCCACGGCTAGAATTGTCCACGATGGAGAACGTCGTTCAGGTCCGGGGCCTGCATTTTTCGTACGGCGACCTGGAGATCTTCCGCGGCCTCACGCTCAACATTCCGCGCGGGCAGGTGGTGGCCATCCTGGGCGGCAGCGGCGTGGGCAAGTCGACCCTGCTCAAGCTGATCGGCGGGCAGCTTCGCCCGAGCGCCGGCACGGTGCTGGTGGCGGGCGCCGACGTGCACCAGCTCTCGGCCACCGAGCTCTATCGCCTGCGCCTAGAGATGGGCATGATGTTCCAGACCAGCGGGCTCTTCACCGACCTCTCGGTGTTCGACAACATCGCCTTTCCGATCCGCGAGAACTTCGCGGTGCCCGAGGAGATCCTGCGCCGGGTGGTGCTCATGAAGCTGAACGCCGTGGGCCTGCGCGGCGCCCGCGACATGATGCCGAACGACCTCTCGGGCGGCATGACGCGCCGGGTGGCGCTCGCGCGGGCCATCGCCACCGACCCGCGCCTCATGATGTACGACGAGCCCTTCGCCGGCCTGGACCCGATCTCGCTCAACCATATCGTGCACCTGGTGCGCGACCTGAACGAGGCGCTCGGGCTCACCTCGATCGTCGTCACCTACGACGTGAAGGAGGCCCTGAAGGTGGCCGACTACGTCTATGTGATCGCCGACGGTCAGGTGATCGGCCGCGGCACGCCGCAGGAGATCACCGCTTCGCAGAGCCCCTATCTCAAGCAGTTCGTGAACGCGCTTCCCGACGGCCCGGTGCGATTCCACTTCCCCGGGCCGCCGCTCGAAGAAGACCTCAAGCTCGCTGCTCCAGATCGCTGATCAAGGCGGCGAGAAAGCGCGCCGCCTCCCCGCCGGTCAGCGCGCGGTGGTCGAAGCTGAGCGACAGGGGAAGCAAGCGATGGGCGACGACCTGCCCCGAGTCGTCCACGGAGGGAGCGGGCGCGAGCCGCCCGGCGCCGAGAATCGCCACGCTCGGCGGCACGACGATAGGCGAAGCGTAGCGTCCGCCGAGCGGCCCGAAGTTCGAGAGCGAGATAGTCGCGCCGCGCAGCCGGTCGGGGGCGAGCTTTCGCTGCCTCGCCTGGGTCACCAGCTCTTCCAGCCGCCCCGGCAGCTCCGCGAACGCGATGCGATGCGCGTCGCGCAGCACCGGCACCACCAGGCCGTCGGGCAGGTCGACCGCGATGCCGAGATCGATCTCCTCGCGAACCTGGCGGGTCTCGGCTTTGGCGTCGTACCAGGCGTTGACCCCGGGCTCGGCCCGGCAGCCGGCGATCAGCGCTCGCACCAGGCGCGCGAGGACCGGCGTCCCGGGCGGCCAGGCGTCGATATCCGCGTCGTCCATCAGCGTGACGGCGGCGACCTCGCGATGCGCGAGCGCCATGTTCTTCGCCATCGCCGTCCGCAAGCCGGTCGGCGAGGCCTTCTGCGTCGGAAGCGCTCCTCTCGCCGCGCGCTTCACGTCCTCGCTCGTCGCCGCGCCTTGCGGCCCGCTGCCGCGCACCGTGCCGAGGTCCACGTTGAGGCTGCGCGCGAGCGCGCGGATGGCCGGCGCGGCTTTCACTTCGTGCTTCACCGCGAGGTCGCCGACCACCGTGCCGCTGTCGACGGACTGCCCGGAGAAGCCGACCAGCGGTGCGCCGACCCGGATCCGGTCGCCCGGCTCGCCGAAGAGCTTCTCGATCTCGCCGTCATGCGGCGCCGGGATCTCGACGATCGCCTTGTCGGTCTCGACCGAGACCATGGTCCGGTCGGCGGCGATCGCCTCGCCCGGCTTGACGTGCCATTCGACGATCGCCGCTTCCTGCAATCCCTCGCCGAGGTCGGGAAGGCTGAAGACTCTCATTGGTACTCCAGGACTTTGCGGGCCGCGCGCGCGATGCGCGCAGCGTCGGGCCGGTAGCGCTCCTCGAGCCGCGCGAGCGGCGTGACGGTATCCCACGCGGTTACCCGCTCGACCGGCGCGACGAGCGAGAGCAGACCCTGCTCCGAGACGTTGGCCGAGATCTCGGAGGCGAGGCTGCAGGTGCGCGCTGCTTCGCTCACCACGACGCAGCGGGCGGTTTTGGCGACCGAGCCGAGGACCGTGTCGAGGTCGATCGGCTTCAGCGTCGCGAGATCGATGACTTCGGCGAAGACTCCCTCGGCGGCGAGATCGTCCGCCGCGGCGAGCGCCTCGTGCACCATGGCGCCCCAGGCGACCAGCGTGACGTCGGTGCCTTCGCGCACCACGAACGCCTCGTCGAGGGCGAGCGGCGCGCCGTCGTCGGACACCGCCTCCCTGAACCGCCGGTAAAGCCGCGAAGGCTCGAGGAAGACGACCGGGTCCGGATCCTGGATCGAGGCGAGGAGCAGTCCGTAGGCTCTCGCGGGCGACGAGGGCGAGACGACGCGGATGCCGGGGATGTGCGCGAACATCGCCTCGGGGCTCTCCGAATGGTGCTCGGGTGCATGGATGCCGGCGCCGCACGGCGTGCGAAGCACCATCGGGCAGGAGAGGCGGCCCTGCGTGCGATGCCGCAGCCGGCCGGCGTGGTTGAGGATCTGGTCGATCGTCGTGTAGGCGAAGCCGGCGAACTGGATCTCGGCGACCGGTCGCAGGCCTTCGGCGGCCATGCCGACCGCCATGCCGGCGATCAGCGCTTCGGCGAGCGGCGTGTCGGCGACGCGCTCGGCGCCGAAGCGCGCCTGCAGGCCGGCGGTGGCGCGAAAGACGCCGCCGTTCACGCCGACGTCTTCGCCGATCACGACCACGCGCTCGTCTTTTTCCATCGCCCGCGCGAGGGCGAGGTTGATCGCTTCAACGAGCGTGATGCTCGACATCGTGCTCGGTTTGCTCGCACGCTGCGCCGACGGCGGCGGCGCGCTGCGCCTCGTACTGGCGCGGCAGCTGCGCATAGAGATGGGCGAACATCTGCTCCGGGCCGGGCGGCGGGGTGCGCAGGTAGGCCTCGACGGTCCGCTGCACGGCGAGGTTGACCTCGCGGACGAGCGCCTGCTCCTTCTCGGCAGACCATGCGCCGCGCGAGGCGAGGAAGCTGCGCAAGCGCAGGATCGGCTCGACCTTCCACTGCGCCGCCAGCTCCTCGGCGCTGCGGTAGCGCGTCGCGTCGTCGGCTGTGGTGTGGTCCGAGAGGCGGTAGGTCAGCGCCTCGAGCAGGGTCGGCCCAGCGCCCGAGCGGGCGCGCTCGAGCGCGCGCGAGGCGGCGTCGCGCATCGCGATCAGATCGTTGCCGTCGGCCTGCTCGCACGCGATGCCCGCGGCGACGCCTTTCTGCGCGAGCGTCTGCGCGGCGCTTTGCAGGCGGCGCGGCACCGAAATCGCGTACTGGTTGTTCACCACGACCACGACCATCGGCAGGCGCCAGACGCCGGCGGCATTGATCGCCTCGTAGAAGTCGCCCTTGGAAGTCGCGCCGTCGCCGCAAAGCGCCACGGCAACCCGCGGCTCGCGGCGCAGCTTCATCGCATAGGCGACGCCGACCGCGTGCGGCATCTGGCTCGCGATCGGCACGTTGAAGGGAAAGTCGCGCGGCGACTCGGGGAACACGCTGCCGCGCTCGTCGCCGCCCCAGTACAGCAGCGTGCGATGCGGCGAAACGCCGCGCAGCATGAGAATGCCGCTCTCACGATAGCTGGGCAGCAGCACGTCGTCCTTCGCCATCGCCGCGCCGAGCCCGGCGTCGACCGCTTCCTTGCCGAGGGTCGAGGCGTACGTGCCGATCTGTCCCGTGCGCTGCAGCGCGATTGCCTTGGCATCGAAGGCGCGCATCAGCACCATCGCGCGGTAATCGGCGACCAGCGCCTCGGCGTCGCGGGCGAACTCCGGCAGCGGCGCTACCTCGCGGCCTTCGGCGTCGAGGTAACGGGTGAAGGGAATCTCCAAGCCGGACTCGAGGCTCATCGCGTCCCCATGACAATGGGACCGATAGGGCCCGCTTTGATTCCCGCCGCCATGGCCCGCGAGTCTGCCGCGCGGGCGGCCGGCGTTCTTGCGCGGCCGCCTACGCTGCACGGACTACGTCAAGCCGCGCTGTCCTTCGGCATGAACTTGAGGGCGACGCCGTTGTTGCAGTACCGCAAGCCGGTCGGCGGCGGACCGTCCTCGAAGACATGGCCGTGGTGGCCGCCGCAGCGGATGCAGTGGTACTCGGTGCGCGGATAGATCAGGTAGAAGTCCTTCTTCGTCTCGAAGACACCGGCGATGTGGGTGAAGAAGCTCGGCCACCCCGTGCCCGAGTCGAACTTCATCTCCGAGGTGAAGAGCGGCAGGCCGCAGCCGGCGCAGGCGAAGATGCCGGCGCGCTTCTCGTCGTTGAGCGGGCTGGTACCGGCGCGCTCGGTGCCTTCTTCGCGCATCACCTGGTACGACTGCGGCGGCAGGCGCTTCTTCCATTCCTCCTTCGACAGCTTGAGCGGCTCGGAAGGCGAGGGCACCGCGGCGCCCGCGGGCAGGAAGGACTTCCAGTGCTTCTGCAGCTCCTCGATCCCTTTCATGTCGGCCGGGGGCGCGGCGAGCACGCGCTGCGCGGCAAACGGTCCCGCGAGCAGAACCTTAAGCAGGGTGCGCCGTTCCATCGATCTCCTTTCAGCAAATGACGGAAGTGAGCAGGGTCTCCGGTTTGTCGGAGACCCCGCCCGGACCTGACAAGTCTACAGCGGCAGGTGCAAGCGGATCGACACGCCCGGGGCCGGATACACCGGCGCCGCGGGATAGGGGTACACGACCGGGGGAGGCGGCGTGTAAACCACCCGCGGCGCCGGCACGACGTAAACCGGACGAGGCTGATAGTAGTAGTACGGTCGATAGTGGCGCTCGTGCTCCCAGCGCTCGTGGCCCCAGCCCCAGCCCCAGCCGCGGCCGCGATCGTGATCGTCGCCGTGGGCGAGGGCGGCGGACGAGGCGCCGAGCGCCGCCGAGCCGGCGGCGAGGGCGAGGATGATGTTCTTCAGCATGTCGACCTCCGATTCGTTGAACGCATGGCCATTTCACGCGCCAAGCGCTTTAAAGTGAACCGGGAAAGTGCAACAGCTGTAACAGCCTGTTAAGCGTCGCCCTAACAGACCACGAGGTCGGTGTGGCCGAACCCCTTCGAGTAGTCGAGCAGCGAGATCACCTGCGGCGTGACGCGGAAGATGCGTACCTCCGACGGGCCCGGCATCGGCAGCGGAAAGTTCTGCGGCGGATAGCGCTGCATGAGCAGGCGCAGCGCCTGCTCGCCTTCCTTGGGATCGAGCACGGCTTGCGCACGCGCCGCCATCGAAATGCCGACGATGTCCATGACCTGAGGCGTGTCGTGGTCGATCGTCAGCGACACCCGGTCGTCGCGAGAGAGGTTCGCGGCTTTCTGGCTGTCGAGGCCGCATAGGAAGTAGATCGTCAGGCCGTCGTTCGCGTAGCCCACCATGCCCTAAGTAACAGCCGAGGCGAGCCGGCATTTGATCCAATGCAAATCGGCGTGCCGTCCGCAAGAAGCGGAGTGCAGTGCGCCGCGGCAAGCTTTAACGTTCGCTGATGGCCAAATCCTATTTCAGTACGGTATTCGACGAGAGCGCCGAGGCGGTCTGGGCGGCGGTGCGCGATTTCGGCAACTACGAGTGGGCGGGCGTTACCGCGGAAACGCTGATCGAGGACGGCAGGCCGGGCGACGCGGTGAGCGCGGTGCGCCGCGTTCGCACGCCGGAAAGGAGCATGCGCCAGCGCCTGCTCGCCCATTCCGATCTCGAGCGTTCCTATACCTACGAGCTATGCGAGCCGGTGCCGATGCCGGTGCGCAATTACCAGGCGACGCTGCGCGTCAGCCCGATCGTCGATGGCAATCGCGCCTTCGTCGAATGGTGGGCGAGTTTCGACTGCGCGCCGGACGAGCAGGATCGCTGGACGAGCTATTTCGCGAACGACGGCTTCGCGCGATGGCTCGCGTCGCTGCGCGAGCGGCTGGCCGGACGGCGCGCCTCGTCTCGGAGTTAGCGCCGGCGCTTGCGCTTCTGGCGCGCGCTGCGCGCCCGCTCGTCGCGCTCTACGAGGGCGCGTGGCTTGCGGTACTGGTTGAGCAGGCCGACGCGCCGCTCGAAGGGATCGCGGCGCACGACGGCGCCGAGATGGCGGCGCTCGATGAGCCTGAAGTGGCGCAGCTCGTCGAGCGCTTCGCAGACCTGCCACGCGTGCTTCGTGCCGCTCGACCAGATTGCCGCGTCCATGCGCCGCAGGTCGAACGGCAGCGAATACTCGCGCAGCGTCTTGTGGTCGCGGCGGTTGTAGTACTCGTGGAAGTACGACATGGCGAGCTCGCGCAAGGTGCGATAGACGGGATCGCGCCAGCGCAGGCCGATGCCGTTGGTCTTCGAGATGGCGCCCCAGCGGCCGTGCCGCCGGAAAAGCGCGACCACGTGGTCGAAGTCGCGCTCGGCGCGCATGTCGAGCAGCAGCGGCGGCTCGCCATGCACCCACAGGGCGGCCGCGGCGAGCATCGCGCCTTCGATGCAATGCGCCCGGCGCGTGCGCAGCACTTGCGCCACCGGCAGGCAGGTTTCGCCGTCGACCTCCCAGTTCTGATTCAGCCGGTGCAGAAACGCCTGGATCTTCTGCGGCGTATCGAGCCGCTTTAGCACCGCGAAATCGGCGGCCGAAAGCCCCACGTCGGACGCCTGGGCAAACCGCTTCCGGACCGATTTTCTTGCCATGGGCCGACGAATTTAAGGCCCCCTGCCGCCGGCAGCAATCGCTAGCGCAAGTGCCTGAAAAGGCGCCGCGAATCTAGGCCGATTTCTTGTCCCGATTGATCGGCACGACGCCGGCCGCCGGGGCCGGCCGGGACTCGCGCTCCCGGCGGATGCGTTCGAAGGTCTTGCGCACGTCAGTGGCGTGGCTGGGAACGTAGCGGAACGACCGGTCGAGGATGCTCTTCATTGCCAGCTCCCGCCGAGCGCCCGCACCAGCGCGACGGTGCTCTGGTATTGCGCCGAGCGCACCTGCAGCGCCTGCCGGCGATTACGCAGCTCGCTTCTCTGCGCATCGAGGAGCTCGAGCTGGCTCACGTAGCCGTTGTGGTAGCGCGCGGCCGAGAGCGCGGTGGCGTGCGCGGCCGAGCCGACGGCGCGCTGCTGCGCCTCGTCCTGCTCGGCGAGCAGGCGCAGCGCCGCGAGCTGGTCTTCTACGTCCTTGAACGCGACGAGAATCTCGTCGCGATAGCGTGCGAGCGCCGCGTCGAGCTGCGCGCTCGCGCTCTCGATGCCCGCCTTGCGGCGGCCGCCGTCGAAGATCGGCGCCGCGGCGATCAGGCCGATGCCCCAGGAGCGCGCCGACCATTCGAAAAGATCGCCCAGGTCGGTCGAGGCATAGCCGGCGCTGCCGGTGAGCGCCAGGCGCGGAAACCAGGCCGCCTTCGCCACGCCGACCCGCGCCTGCGCCGCGGCGAGCTCGCTCTCGGCGGCGGATACATCGGGCCGGCGCGCGAGCAGCGTGCTCGGCACGCCGGCGGGAATGATCGGCAGCGCGGTGGTCCACTCGGCGGGAGCGAGGCTGAATTTCGAGGCGACTTCGCCGACTAGCACGGCCAGCGCATGCTCGAGCTCGGCCCGCTGCCGATCGAGCGCAAAGGCATCGGACTCGGTCGCCGCTACCTCGACCTCCGCGCGCGCCACGTCGAGCTCCGCGACGTCGCCGGCGCGAAAGCGCCGCTCGGTGAGTGTCAGGGTCTCGCGGTAGGTGGCCAGCGTGCCCCGCACGAGAGCCCGCTCGGCATCGAGCGCGCGCAGTGTGAGATAGGTTTGCGCGACCTGCGCCTGCGCGAGCAGCTGGGTGCTTTGCAGCAGCGCCTCGCTCGCGCGCGCGTCGAGCGCCGCCGCGTCCGCGGCCTGCTTCAGGCGGCCGAAGAGATCCACCTCGTAGGTCAGGTCCACCCCGGCGCTGTAGACGTTGCCCTGCGTATTCGGCACGCCGTTCAGGATGCCGCGCGCCCGCGCGCCGCTCGCCGATGCGTTGACCTGCGGCGCGCGCTCGGCCTTCGCCGCGCGCACGAAGGCGCGCGCCTGTGCGAGGTTGGCTGCGGCGACCTTGATGTCGTCGTTCGCGCGGTTCGCGCGATCGATAAGATCGTCGAGCACCGGGTCCTTGAAGGCTCTCCACCATTCGCCGCGCGGCTCGGCCTCGGCGGGCGGCGCCACCGTCCAGCGCCCGTCGCCTTCCTTGAACGCGGAGGGCGGCGTGGGCAGCGCGTCGGGATCGATCTTCGGAGGCGACGCCGAGCAAGCGGCGAGCAGCAGCAAAATCAGGGACGGACCCCATTTCCTGACGACGATGCTCATGCCTGGTCTCCTTCGCGCCTGATTGGCGCCGCCGGAAGCGCCTCGATGGAGCCGCCGCCGAAAGCAAGCGGCGTTTCGCCGTGGCGCTTGAGCGGCCGGTTGCCGGTGAGCGCGCGCAGCAGCACATAGAACACCGGGGTCAGGAAGATGCCGAACGCCGTGACGCCGATCATCCCGGAGAACACCGCGATGCCCATCGCCTGGCGCATCTCGGCGCCCGCGCCGGCCGAGGTGGCGAGCGGCAGCACGCCCATCACGAAGGCGATCGAGGTCATGAGGATCGGCCGAAGTCGCAGCCGCGCCGCCTCGATCGCCGCCTGGAGCGGCGCGCGGCCGGCGAGCTCGAGCTCACGCGCGAACTCCACGATCAGGATCGCATTCTTCGCCGCGAGGCCGACCAGCACCATGAAGCCGATCTGCGTGAAGATGTTGTTGTCGCCGTGCGTCAGCCACACGCCGGCGAGCGCCGCGAGCAAGCCCATGGGCACGATGAGGATGATGGCGAGCGGCAGCGCCAGGCTCTCGTAGAGCGCGGCGAGCACCAGGAAGACGAGCAGGATGGCGAGCGGATAGACCCACACCGCCGAGTTGCCGGCCAGGATCTCCTGGTAGGTGATCTCGGTCCACTCGTAGCCGATGCCCGGCGGCAGCGTCTCGGCAGCGATGCGCTCGACCGCGGCGCGTGCCTGGCCGGAGGAGAAGCCCGGCGCGTTGCGGCCGCTGATGTCGGCGGCAAGAAAGCCGTCGTAGCGCATGGCGCGCTCCGGCCCCGCAGCGGGCCGCAGCTTCATCAGCGCCGAGAGCGGCACCATCTCGCCCGAGCTCGAGCGCACCTTGAGCGCGCCGATGTCCTCGGCGCGCGCCCGGTAGGGCGCGTCGGCCTGCACGCGCACCGAGTAGGTTCGGCCGAATTTGTTGAAGTCGTTCACGTACAGGCTGCCGAGGTAGATCTGCATCGTGTCGAACACTTCGCTCACCGGCACGCCGAGCTGGCGCGCGCGGGTGCGATCGAGGTCGGCGTAGACCTGCGGCACGTTCACCTGGTAGCTCGTGAACATGCCGGCGAGCTCGGGCGCCTGGTAGGCCTTGGCGAGGAACGCCTTCGTCGCCGCGTCGAGCGCCTGGTAGCCGAGCGAGGCGCGGTCCTCGAGGTAGAGCTTGAAGCCGCCCGTCTGGCCGAGGCCCTGCACCGGCGGCGGCGGAAAGATGACGATGAACGCGTCCGGGATTGCGGCGAACCGGTGGTTCAGGCTGCCGGCGATCGCGCCGCCCGAAAGGCTCGCCTCCTTCCTTTGCTCGAACGGCTTCAGGGTCGCGAAGACGATGCCGGAGTTCGAGCTGTTGGTGAAGCCGTTGATCGAGAGGCCCGGGAAGCCCACCGCGCTCTCCACGCCGGGCTGCTTCAGCATGATCTCCCCCATGCGGCGCATCACGTCCTCGGTGCGGTCGAGCGTCGCGCCGTCGGGAAGCTGCGCGAAGCCGATCAGGTACTGCTTGTCCTGGGTCGGCACGAAGCCGCCCGGCACGGCGCGGAAGAGCAGCGCCGCGACGCCGAGCAGCACCACGTAGACGCCCATCATCAGGCCCTTGCGCGAGAGCACGCCGCCGAGGCTCGCGCTGTAGCCGCGCACGCCGGCGCCGAAAACGCGGTTGAAGCCGCGGAAGAAGGCGTTCTTCTTCCCGGCGTGGCCCTTGAGCAGCAGCGCGGCGAGCGCCGGCGAAAGGGTGAGCGAGTTGAGCGCCGAGATCACCGTCGAGATGGCGATGGTCAGCGCGAACTGGCGGTAGAACTGGCCCGACAGGCCGGGGATGAAAGCGAGCGGCACGAACACCGCGACCAGCACCGCGGCGATGGCGACGATCGGGCCGCTCACCTCGCGCATCGCCTGGTAGGTAGCCTCGCGCGGCGAGCGGCCGGCGGCGATGTTGCGCTCCACGTTCTCCACCACCACGATCGCGTCGTCGACGACGATGCCGATGGCGAGCACCAGGCCGAAAAGGCTCAGCGCGTTGATCGAGAAGCCGAACAGATACAGGAGCGAGAACGTGCCGACGATCGACACCGGCACGGCGACCAGCGGAATGATCGAGGCGCGCCAGGTCTGCAGGAAGAGGATCACCACCAGCACCACCAGCGCCACCGACTCGAAAAGCGTCTCCACCACCGAGCGGATCGAGGCGCGCACGAACTGCGTCGGGTCGTAGACGATCTCGTAGTCCACGCCCTCGGGCATGGTCTGCTTGATCTCGGCCATGGTGCGGCGCACGTCGTCCGAGATCTGCAGCGCGTTCGAGTTCGGCGCGGCAAAGATCGGTATCGCGACCGCGGGCTTGTTGTCGAGGAGCGAGCGCAGCGCGTACTCGGCGGCGCCGAGCTCGATGCGCGCGACATCGCGCAACCGCGTCACCGCGCCGTTCGGCTCGGTCTTGAGCACGATGTCGCCGAACTCCTGCTCGCTCGAGAGCCGGCCCTGCGCGTTGACCGAGAGCTGCAGGTCGAGGTCGGCCGCGCCCGGCGACTGGCCGAGCACGCCCGCCGCCGCCTGCACGTTCTGCTCGCGGATCGCGCGCACCACGTCGTTCGCTGAGAGGTCGTGCTCGGCGACCTTGCGCGGATCGAGCCAGACGCGCATCGAGTAGTCGCCCGAGCCGAAGAGCAGCACCTGGCCGACGCCTTCGATGCGCGCCAGGCGGTCCTTCACGTTCAGCAGCGCGTAGTTGCGCAGATACGTCATGTCGTAGCGCTCGTTGGGCGATACGAGGTGCACGACCATGGTGAGGTCGACGGCGCTCTTCACCGTGGTGACGCCCAGGCGCCGCACTTCCTCCGGCAGGCGCGGCTCGGCCTGCGCGACGCGGTTCTGCACCAGCTGCTGCGCGAGGTCGGGATCGGTGCCGAGCTTGAAGGTCACGGTGAGCGTCATGAGGCCGTCGCTGGTGGCCTGGCTCGACATATAGAGCATGCCTTCGACGCCGTTGATCTGCTCTTCGAGCGGCGTCGCCACCGTCTCGGCGATCACCTTCGGGTTGGCAC
>DASQYN010000555.1:0-18983 GCA_035639215.1 Burkholderiales bacterium | reverse complement strand
GCGTTTGCCATCGATGTGGAGAGAAGCGCGCTGCATCGGCGCATCGAGCAGCGCTTCGACGCGATGCTCGCCGCCGGGCTGCTCGACGAGATCCGCGAATTGAAGAAGCGCTACCGGCTGAGCGGGCGAGCGCCGAGCATGCGCGCGGTGGGCTACCGGCAGGGCTGGGAGCATCTCGAGGGCCGCGCGAGCTTCGACGAGATGCGCAGCCGGGCGCTCGCCGCGACACGTCAGCTCGCCAAGCGGCAGCTCACCTGGCTGCGCGCCTTTCGCGAGCTCGAGTGGCTACCGGCCGCCCCGGAGGGCCTCGCCCGCGAGCGGCTGGCTCACTCGTTCTTGTAGACGCCGCGGATGTTCATCGCCGCAAGGCAGAACTGCAGCCCGATCAGCGCATAAGCGTGGTCGTGGAAACCCCACACCACCCATAGCGCGTTGCCGCCGAGGAAGCACCAGAAGCCGGCGGCGCGCCGGACGGCATGGCGCGAGCCGACCAGCCAGGCGGCGAGCACGGTGATTGCCATCGCGGGCCACTGCACCAGGTCGAGGATATCCATGGTCACGCTCTGACCCTAGAATCGTCGCGATCGTTCAGGAGAACTCATGCAAATCGGCATCATCGGTCTGGGCCGCATGGGCGCCGGCATGGCGAGGCGCCTGGCGCGCGGTGGCGCGCACGTGGTGTGCTACGACCGCGCCGAGGCGGTGCGCAGCGCGTTCGCCAAGGTGGAGAACGTGGAATGCGTGGAGAACCTCGCCGCGCTCTGCGCGCGGCTCGACGGCATGCGGGTCGTCGTCCTCATGCTGCCGGCGGGCGCCGCCGTGGAGGACACGATCCGCGAGCTGCTGCCGCTCGTCTCGGCCGACGACACGATCGTCGACGGCGGCAACAGCCATTACCGCGACTCGATGCGCCGCGCGCTCGCGCTTTCCCAGCAGGGCCTGCGTTACATCGACGCCGGCGTCTCGGGCGGCGTGCACGGCGTCGACAACGGTTACTGCCTGATGCTCGGCGGCACGCCCAAGTCGATCGAGCTCTTCGCGCCTTTCGCGCGCCTGCTCGCCGCCGACCCCGAGAAAGCCTGGCTGCATTGCGGGCCGAGCGGCGCCGGTCACTTCGCGAAGATGATCCACAACGGCATCGAGTACGGCATGATGCAAGCCCTCGCCGAAGGCTTCGCGCTCCTCGCCGCGCGAAAGGAGCTCGACATCGACGTGCAGCGGCTCGCCGAGACCTGGCGCTGCGGCAGCGTGGTGCGCTCGTGGCTCCTTGACCTGTGCGCCGGCATCCTCAAGGATCCCGGCGCGCTCGCCGGCGTCGCGCCGGTGGTGGCCGAATCGGGAGAAGGACGCTGGACGGCTTTCGAATCCCTGGAGCTCGGCGTGCCGGCGCCGGTCATCACGCTCGCGGTGATGAACCGCTTCTCGAGCCAGGGCGGCTCGGACTATGCGCGGCGCCTCCTCGCCATGATGCGGCGCAGCTTCGGCGGGCACGCGGTCCAGAAAGGCGAATGATCGTCGTCGTCATGGGCGTCTCCGGCGCCGGCAAGACGACGATCGGGCGCCTGCTCGCCGCACAGCTGGGTGTGCCGTTCATCGAAGGCGACGACTACCACCCGGCCGCCAACGTCGCGAAGATGGCGAGCGGCGTGCCGCTCGAGGACGAGGACCGCTGGCCCTGGCTCGCGCGCCTGAACGAGATCCTCCGCGAAGAAAAAGGCGCCGTGCTGGCGTGCTCGGCGCTAAAGGAGACCTATCGCGCGCGGCTGCTGAAAGGAATTGTCGAGGCGAGGATCGTGCATTTGCACGCCAACCGATCGCTCATCGCTTCTCGCCTCGCCGAGCGCAAGCACCGCTACATGCCGGCTTCCCTCCTCGACAGTCAGCTCGCCGCGCTCGAGCCGCCGCCGCGGGCGATCGCCGTCGACGTCGTCGCCGCGCCGGAGGCATGCGTCGCGGCGATCGTCGCCACGCTCGTCGCCTCCTGAGCGAGCTTCTGCGCCTGCTCCCGGCGCGCCTTCGCGAAGGTCTCGCGCACGTCGGTGGCGAAGCTCGGCCGGTAGCGGAACGCGGGATCCAGGATGCGCTTCATGCCGTCCTCCTCAGTGCTGTGGCGCGAGCAACCGCAGCTCGACGGCGCGCATCACGGCGGCGGCCGCGCAGTGCACCTCGAGCTTGCGGTAGCAGTTCTTCACATGGCTCGTCACCGTATGGATCGAGATGCCGAGCCGCAGGGCGATCTCGCCGTAGCTGCAGCCATGCGCCAGGAGCAGCAGCACGTCGCCTTCGCGTGCGGTAAGCATGACGCTTCGCGCTCAGTTTCCGATGTGGACCTGGTAGCGCGCGCCGTCGGAGAAGTTGCAGGTCCCGGCCCCGCGCACCGGCGAGCTCATCTGGTACTCGCAGCTCATGAACGACCCCGACGGCCCGTAGGCGCTGGCGATGCCCTTGCGCTCGTCGCCCGACACGCGGGTCGCCTCGCCGGCGAGCAGCTCGCCGCGGTACTGGAGCTGCAGTCGCCCCTTGCCGTTCATCATGTTGGTGACGCTGCCCGAGAGCATCCCGACCTCGGTGGCCGTCTCGTTCGCGGGATAGAGGCGCGCGCCGAGGCTCATCGGCGCGGCGGCCTGCGCGGCCGCGGGCGGCGCGGACGTTCGGCCCATCGCCGCCGGGAAGTCGGACGGGATGTAGATGCCGGCAGGCATGCCGCCCGTGCCCTGGGGGACGACGACGCAGGCTTGCAGCGAAAGCGCTGCCGCGGCAGCCGCGAGGATGGCGGGTGAATACGTTTTCATGACTCCCTCCTTTGGGTTGAGGCAGGAACCGTCCTGCCATGGCCGCCATGATGGGGAGCACGACGCCGCCGATCGCTTACCGATCGGTTACCGATGGCTTAAAGATGCTCGAGCGACTTCTCGTGCAGCGCCGCGGCGCGCTCGCCGTCGCCGCGCTCCTCGAGCTGGCGCTGCACGCGCCCCATGGCGCGCGAGAAGCGGCTGCGCAGGCGCTCGCGCGGCGCGAGCAGCCACGCGGCGTCCGGCTCGTCGGCGAGAAACGCGCCGCGATAGACGGAGAGCAGGCGCTCGGCGAGGCGCGCCAGCGCCTCGGCATCGGCGGCCTTCTCGATCTCGCCCACCAGCGCGTCGAACGCCCAGGCGTCGATCCAGAAGAATCGCCGGTCGAGGCTCACCCGACCCTCATGCAGCGCGATGGCGCGGTCCTCGCCGAGGAGCTTGCGCAGCCGGTGCAGCGCGCTGGTGAAGGAGCGGTGCGCCGAGTCGCCGTCGATGCGCGGCCAGAGCGCGTCGACGATGCGCCCCTCGCTCACCTGCTCGCCGCCGCAGGCGACGATGACCTTGAGCAGCTGCAGCGGCCGCACTTGCGCCTTGCCGCTGCCGCCGAGCGGCTCATCGTGACGCGTCAGGCGAAATCGGCCGAACGTCTGCAGGCGAAAGGCCCAGGGCCACGCCTCTAGCGCGGCCCCCGTGTCGTCCGGCACGAGCCGGCGCCGGCGGATGAGGCTGCGCACGTACTCCGGCTCGAGGCCCGCTTCGAGCGCATACGCGAGCACGCGCGCCACGGCCGCCGGGCGCCACCACAGGAAATGCGCGTAGCCGTGCTGGCGGCCGAGCTCGAGCGCGCGGGCGAGCGCGTTGCGGCCGCTGCGCGCCCGGCCGTGCTCGAGGGCGATCTGCGCGAAGGCGATCAGGCTGGTGAACTCGAGGTGATGGTTGTCGATGCCGCGCGCGATCTCGCGCACGCTTTGCAGGTGCGCGATGCACTTGCGCTCGTCACCGCAGGCCGCGAGCACCTCGGCGAGCGCGAGCCGGCAGAGCGCCTCGAAGAGCGGGCAGCCGACCTCGATCGCCATGCGCAGCGCCGCCTTCTCCTTCTGCAGCGCGTCCATGAGGTCGCGCCGCAGCATCGCCTCCCAGGCCTGGAAATGGTGATAGACGCACAGGTTGAAGCGCCCGGCGCCCGCCGTGCTCGCCTGGAGGCGCCTCGCGAGCGAAGCGGCGAGGGCGAGGTCGCCGCTGCCGAGGGCGCCGCCGTAGCCGTAGAGCAGGAGCTGGAAGGACCAGGTGCCGACGCCGGTCGTCTGCGCCACTTGCAGGCCGGCGAGCATCGCCTTCTGGCACCCGGGGCCGTCGGCGACGAGAGTGCCGTACATCGCTTCGATGTTGCGCAGCGTGATCTGGGAGAAGGGCGAGACGCCCGGCTCGCGCGAGGCTAGGCGCATGGCCTCCAGGAGCTCCGCCGCGCGCGCGAAGAGACCCGTCCACATGAGGGTGAGCGCGGCGAGCAGGCCGACGAACATGCGCAGGTTCACGTCGGCCACCGGCTCGGCGGCCGCGAGCGCGCGCTCGATCCATTGCTTGATGTCGCGCCGCTGCGGCTGGCGCAGAGTCAGCGCGATGAACATGCTGGCCGCCACTTCGGCCTGCGCTTCCCTCGTCGGCAGCGCCATCCCGTCCTGCCGGGCCTCGTCGACCACGCCGATCCAGCGATCGAGGAGCGAGCAGTCGTCGAGCTCGTAGACGATCGAGAACATCGCTCCGGCCGCCGCCTGCACCATGCCGACGCGGTCGGCGGGCGAATGCGCGCGAAACAGCTCGAACGCCTTCTCGTAGCGCACGCGGCCCTCGCGGGGCGCGACGTGCGCCTGGCTCGCCGCCGACCAGTAGACGGTCCACGGATGGCGCAGGCGCACTTCGGGCGGCAGCTCCTCCACCCATTGCGCCACCGTCTCGCCGCGCGCCTGCGCCAGCGTCGAGGCCGCGTGCGCCTCGATGAGGCGCGCCACGTCGTCCCAGTCGTGGCTGGCCCGGTAGAGCGCGACCGCCTCCTCGACGCCGCCCGCCTCGGCCATCTCGCGTGCCGTGCGGCGCTGCAGATCGCGCCGCCGGTCCTTGGCGAGCGTCTCCTCGGCACGGGCCTGCAGGAAGTCGCGCAGCATCGGGTGGTACTGGTAAACCGGCTCGGGGTCGACATCGCGCAGGCTGACGAAGTAGTCGTGGCCGTGCAGCGTCTTGAGCAGCTCGCCCGCGTGAGCCTCGCCGCTCACGCGCTCGGCCATTGGCACGGTCATCTCGCGCAGAAAGGCGGTGCTGAGAAGGAAGCTCTGCGTGCGCGCGTCGTACTTCTGGAACACCTCGCCGGCGAGGTAGTCGAACACGACCTTGCGCGAGGCGAGCCCCGGCGGCTTGGCAATCCGGCCGGAGACCTTCGCCTGCTCGAGCATCAGCACGAGCCCCGCGGCCCAGCCCTGCGTGCGCGCATAGAGAGCGTCGACCGCCTCCGGGCCGAGGCCCGGCCGGCGGCGCAGCGCGAGCTCGCGTGTTTCCTCGGCGCTCAGGCGCAGCTCCTCCCATCCGAGAACGCGCAGCGCGCGATTGGCGCGCAGGCGGGCGAGCGCCGGCGGCGGATCGCCGCGGCTGACAACGATGATCCGTCCGCCCGGCGGCAGCTCGTGCAGCGCGATCGGCAGCACGTCGTGCAGAGGCGAGGACGCCGGCAGCTCGTGGTAGCCGTCGAACACCACGGCGAACGGCGTGGCGAGCTGCGCGAAGAGCTGTTGGAAGTAGCGCCGCGCGAAGACCTTCAACCCGGACTGCTGCTCGGGCGTGAGCATCGGCAGCCGGCCGCTCCTCGCGCCTTCGACGCCGGCTGCGGCGAGGCTGAGGTAATGGAAAAAGGTCGCGACTTCGCCGTCGCCCTCGTCGAGCTGGTACCAGAGACAGGGCTCTCCGGCATGGTCGAAGTAGCTTGCGGCGAGCGTCGTCTTGCCGCAGCCCGGCGGGCCCGAGATCCACACCACAGCCGCGTCGCGCGCCTTGTCCATCAGCGCGAAGAGCCGCTTGCGCGCCAGCACGTCGGCCAGGCTTGGGCGCGTGGTCTTAGCGAGCGAACCCTTGCGCGCTTTCACTGCACCTCCCTCGGCTTATTGTTCGCTCCCGGCGCCGCTTGCGCAATGCCAGGAGCCTGGGACGGCGTCAGTCCGGCAGCGCGGGCAGCGAGAGCGTGAAGCGCGCGCCCTTGCCGGGCGGCGACTCCGCGGTGAGATCGCCGCCGTGGGTGGCGGCGATGCGCTTCGCCAGGTACAGGCCGAGCCCCAGCCCGCTCTCCGAGCCCTGCCCGGTGCGAAAGCGCTCGAAGACGAAGGGCAGCTGCTCGGGCGGGATGCCGGGCCCTTCGTCGATCACCTCGACCAGCGCCTGGCGCTCGCGCTCGACGCGCTCCTCGCGGCGCACGAAGACATTGATCGCCGCGGTGGCGGGCGATTTCTGGATCGCATTGGCGAGCAGGTTCTCCAGGCACTGGCGCAGCCGCGCCGGGTCGCCGGCAACGAAGATCGCGTCGCCCTGCTGCACGGTGATCTGGATCTCGTGCTGCGCCGACTCGAAGGCGCCGACGACGTCGCGCACCAGCGTCGAAAGCTCGATGCGCTGCGGCTGGATCTGGAAGATGCCGCGGTCGATGCGCGACACGTCGAGGATGTCGTTGACCAGCTCGCCGAGGCGGTTGATCGAGCGGCCGAGCAGATCGAGGTCGCGCAGCTCGTGTTCGCGCCGGTCGCGCTCGGCGCGCAGGCGCAGCACGTGCAGGCGCATGGTGAGCGGCGCAAGGTAATTGCGCAGGTCGTGCGCGAGCACGGTGATCAGCTCCTCGGCGCCGGCGCGGCGGCCCTGCTCGATGGCGTTGCGGCCGAGCTGCTCGGCGAGCTCGGCGCGGTGAGTGACGAGGCCGGCCCAGCGCGCCACCGTCTCCATGAAGCGCGCGTCGGCCTCGGTGAAGAACTCGGGTGAGCGCGAGGCGAGCATGATCATGCCGCGGCGCTCGCCGCCCACCTCGAGCGGCACGCCGATCTCCGAGCGGATCTTCAGCGCGTCGCGCAAGCCGGGCAGCTCGCCGCTATCCTCGTCGACGCGACCCGAAAGATACGTTTCCCCGGTTCGATAGACTTGGACGCTGCGCCCGCCGTTCGAGAGCGCCAGCACGTCGAGCCCCAGCTCGTGCTGCAGCTGCGACATCGCCTGCGTGCTCGAGCCCACCGCCACGAGCGAGTCGCGGCGCGGTTCGTAGAGAAAGGCGTCCACCTTGTCGGCGCCGGAGCTGCGCGCGATCACGTCGCTCACCCGGGAAAGCGTCGCCTTCACGTCGCCGCCGGGAAGCTGGAAGAGTTGCTCGAGGACGTCGAGCAGGCGCTGGGAGAGCGTCGAGGTGGCGCGGTCCATCCGCCGGGCGCCGCAAGCCGCGTACCCACCTAGAGCGGAAAGGCCTTTTCCGTCAGCCGTCTACGCGCCGCTTGCAGCGCTAATGAAAAACATGTTCAATGAAGCCGTTAGAGCACGATGCTAAGAAGGGTAATCAAAACCTCTGCTAACGCTCGGTAAGCCGGTTCCGCAGTTCAGCCTTCTCTCGACCGGCGGCAGCTCCTTCCGACTCGCCGACCAGCGCGGCACCAAGCTGGCGCCCCGCTTCTCTCGGCTCTTCCCCCCAAGTCAGGTCCGCGGCCTCGAGCGAACGCTCGACGGGCGCGGGATGAAAGTGCCGTACGTCCAGGAGGTACTGAACTTTGCTCAAGCCCTATGATGTCGAGCCGTCCGTCTCCGAGCCGTATGCCGCCGTAGAGATGCCGAAGCAGATATCGCAACCGGCGCGCGCGCCGCGCAAGCCCAAGGTGAAGAAGCTGTTCGTGCTCGACACCAACGTGCTGATGCACGACCCGACGTGCCTCTTCCGTTTCGACGAGCACGACATCTACCTGCCGATCGCCACGCTCGAGGAGCTCGACGGCCACAAGCGCGGGCTCTCCGACGTCTCGCGCAACGCGCGCCAGGCGAGCCGCTTCCTCGACGAGATCGTCTCGGGCAAGCTCTCCGACATCAAGGCCGGCCTGCCGATCCGCGTCAGGGACGGCCAGGCCGCGAAAGGGCGGCTGTTCCTGCAGACCGAGGCGATGAACGGCCAGCTGCCGGCGACGCTCGCCTCGGGCAAGACCGACAACCAGATCCTCGCCGTGGTGCGCTCGCTGCAGGAAAAGCACGCCGAGCGCGAGGTCGTGCTGGTGTCGAAAGACATCAACATGCGCATCAAGGCGCGCGCCCTCGGGCTCGCCGCCGAGGACTACTTCAACGACAAGGTGCTCGAGGACGCCGACCTGCTCTACACCGGCGTGCGGGCGCTGCCGAAGGACTTCTGGGACACCCACGGCCGCGACGTCGAGTCCTGGAAGAAGGAAGGCCATACCTATTACCGCATCCGCGGGCCGCTCGTCGCGAAGCTCCATGTCAACGAGTTCGTGTACGACGAGTCCGGCGAGAAGCCGCTCTACGCGCTGGTCCGCGAGACCGCCGGCAAGACCGCCGTCATCGAGACGCTGCGCGACTATACTCACGCGAAGAACGCCGTCTGGGGCATCACGGCGAGGAACCGCGAGCAGAACTTCGCGCTCAACCTGCTGATGAACCCGGCGGTCGACTTCATCACGCTGCTCGGCCAGGCGGGCACCGGCAAGACGCTGCTCGCCCTCGCCGCCGGCCTCACCCAGGTGCTCGACGAGAAGCGCTACTCCGAAATCATCATGACGCGCGTCACCGTGCCGCTCGGCGAGGACATCGGCTTCCTGCCCGGCACCGAGGAGGAGAAGATGCAGCCGTGGATGGGCGCGCTCGAGGACAACCTCGACGTGCTCAACGCCTCCGACGAATCGGGCGGCGAATGGGGGCGCGCCGCGACGCGCGATCTCGTCCGGTCGCGGATCAAGATCAAGTCGCTCAACTTCATGCGCGGCCGCACCTTCGTCAACAAGTGGCTGATCATCGACGAGGCGCAGAACCTGACGCCGAAGCAGATGAAGACCCTGGTCACGCGCGCCGGTCCCGGCACCAAGGTGATCTGCCTCGGCAACATCGCGCAGATCGACACGCCCTACCTCACCGAGGGCTCTTCCGGCCTGACCTATGTGGTCGACCGGATGAAGGACTGGGCCCACGCCGGGCACATCACCCTCGCGCGCGGCGAGCGCTCGCGCCTCGCCGACCACGCCGCCGACGTGCTCTAGCGGACGAAAAGGGGTCAGAACAATTTATCGACGCAGGCCGATCGCCTCGGCCCGACGTTACCGATAAATTGTTCTGACCCCTTTTTCTGCTACATTTGCGCGCTTCTGCGAGGACCCTCCCGATGATTTCGCTCATCCGCATCGCTGCCGCCGCATTGCTTGCCGTCGCGCTTGTCGCGCCCGCGTCCGCTCAGCAGAAGTTCGAGCCGCAGGTCGGCCAGGCCGGCAAGGACGTGATCTGGGTGCCGACGCCCGACGAGGTGGTCGACCGCATGCTCACCATGGCGCAGGTCGGGCCGAACGACTTCCACATGGACCTCGGCTCGGGCGACGGCAAGATCGTCATCGCCGCCGCGAAGCGCGGCGCCAAGTCGCTCGGCATCGAGTACAACCCGGACATGGTGAAGCTCGCGCAGGACAACGCGCGCAAGGCGGGCGTCTCCGAGCGGGCGAGCTTCCGCCGCGCCGACATCTTCGAGACCGACTTCAGCCAGGCGACGGTGATCACGCTCTATCTCCTGCCGACGCTCAACATGAAGCTGCGGCCGCAGCTTCTGCAGATGAAGCCGGGCACGCGCATCGTCTCGCACTCGTTCACCATGGAAGACTGGGAACCCGACGAGGTGTCGAGCATCGACGGGCGGCGCGTCTATTTCTGGATGGTGCCGGCGAACGTCATGGGCAGCTGGTCGCTCGACATCGGCGGCAAGACGACCGACCTCACCCTCGAGCAGACCTTCCAGAAGATCAACGGCTGGGTGGCGCTCGGCGAGGTGCACGGCGGCCTTCGCGAGCCGCGCCTCAGCGGCGCGAACATCGCCTTCTCCTACGTCGACGACAAGGCGGTGCGGCGCGACTTAAGCGGCACGGTGAACGGCCGGCAGATGTCCGGCACGTTCCGCGACCAGAGCGGCGCTACCGGAAGCTGGACCGCGACCAAGAAGTAGCCGGCCCGAGCGAAAGCGTGGCGAAGCCGAGCAGGTAGAGCGCGAACGGCGGCGCGAGCGCCCAGAGGAAGAGCTTCAGCCCGTTGTAGCGGCGGTGCGGGTGCTTCGCCTGATCGGCTTGAACGCGCTGCAGGGTCTCCCGCAGATCGACCCGGGGATAGGCGGCGGCGGCCTGCGCGATGAACTGCTCGTCGCCGAGCTTTGCCCGCAGCTCCTTCGCGCTGACATCGAGCATCGGATCGGCGTTGATCGACCACTCGACCGAGTCGGCCCAGAAACGCAGCCGTTCCATGTCGCTTGCATGGCGCCAGATGGCATAGAACGCCACCGCCGCGATCCATACTGCGGAAACGACGATGCAGAACGTGTTCCAGCCGCTCGGGCGTTTGCGTCCCATGGCCGCCAAAGCCTAGGCGCGCCGGCTTACGGCGGCCCTTCAGGAAAGCGGTCCTGACAAAGGTTCACACGGGGCCGCGGCCTAGTTGAATTTCAGCCCGGCCGCCTTGACCAGCGCCTGGTTGCTCTCGACCTCCTTGGCGATCAGGCGGTCGAACTGCACCGGCGATATCGGCATAGGCTCGATGCCTTGCGGCTTGAGCCGCTCAGCCATGGCCGGCTGGCGCAGGAGCTTCATCGTCTCCTCGTGCAGCCGCTCGACGATCGAGCGAGGCGTCTTCGCGGGTGCCAGCATGCCGTTCCAGAAGATGTAGTCGCTGTCCGGATAGCCGAGCTCGAGGGTCGTCGGCACGTCGGGCAAGGCGCTCGAGCGCGTCGGCGTGCTGACGGCAAGCGCTATCAGCCGGCCCGAATGCAGAAACGGCATGCCGGAGGGCACGCCGATGCTCATGAAGTCGACCTCGCCGCTCGCGACCTGGGTGAGTGCCTCCGGTCCGCTCTTGAAAGGGACGTGCACCGCATTGAATCCCGCGGCGAGACGCAGGCGCTCGACGGCCCAGTGGGTGGCGCTGCCAACGCCTGCCGACGCGAAGCTCATCGAGCCCTTCTTCGCCGCCGCCACGAGGTCCCGGAGCGACCGGATGCCCTTCGCGGGGGAAATCACCGTGACGTTCGGCACGGTGCCGAAGACCGCGATGCCGGCGAAATCGCCCGCCGTGTCGTACGGCAGGTTGGGATAAACCGCCGGCGCGGCCGAATGCGCGGAAGCGTGCACGAGGAGCGTATAGCCGTCGGGCTCGCTCTTCGCCACCGCCGCGGCGCCGATGCTGCCGCCCGCGCCGCCGCGATTCTCGACCACGATCGGCTGGCCGAGCGCCTGCGAGAGCGGCTCGAGCACGATGCGGCCGATGATGTCGATGGTCGAGCCCGGGCCGAACGGCACGATGGCGCGGATCGGCTTCGCCGGCCATTGCTCGGCCAGCGCCGGCAGCGCCGAAGCGGCCAGGCCCGCGGCCGAAAAGGCGAGGAATTCGCGTCGCGTGGTCATCGGCGTTCTCCTTTGCGTCGTCGCACGGATTCGAACAGGCAGATACCGGCGCTGACCGAAACGTTGAGGCTCTGCACGTCGCCGCGCATCGGAATGCGCACCAGCATATCGCACGACTCGCGAGTGAGGCGGCGCATGCCCTCGCCTTCCGCGCCGAGCACCCAGGCGATCGAGTCCGGCAGGTCGGCCTCGTAGAGCGTCTTCTCGGCCCGCTCGTCGGCGCCGACGACCCAGATGTTGCGCTGCTTGATCTCCTCGAGCGTGCGGGCGAGGTTGGTGACCATGAGATAAGGCGTCGACTCGGCCGCGCCGCTCGCCACCTTGGAGACCGCAGGCGTGATGCCGGCCGAGCGATCCTTGGGCGCAACGACCGCGTGCGCGCCCGCGGCATTGGCGACGCGCAGGCAGGCGCCGAGGTTGTGCGGATCGGTGACGCCGTCGAGGACAAGCAGCAGCGCCTTTTCGATGCCTTCGAGGACGTCGTCAAGGCTCTCGCCAGCCGACTTCACCTCGACGCGCGCGACCACGCCCTGGTGGCGGCCGCCGCCATAGAAGCCGTCGAGGCGCTTGGTCGGCACGCGCATCACGCGTACGCCTGCGCGCTCGGCGACCGCAACTGCGTCACGGATCCTTGCGTCGTTCCTGGTTTCATCGACGAAGATCTCCAGGACCGACTTGGGATCGGCGCGCAGCCGCGCGCGCACGGCGTGGAAGCCGAAAACCACCCGGGGTTCTCGCTTGTGGTCTCGGCTCATTGGGACGGACCGGCGATGAGAAAAATGGGGTCCGTCCCTATTTCGCGGGAACGAGGTCGATCTTGCGCTGGTCGACGTCGACGCGAACGAGCTTGACGTCCATCCGGTCGGCGAGGCGATAGCGCTTCTTGGTGCGCTCGCCGAAGAGCATGTGGCGCGCGCCGTCGTACTGGAAGTAGTCGCGGCCGAGCTCGGAGATGTGCACCAGGCCGTCGACAAAGTAGTCGTCGAGCGTGACGAAGAGCCCGAAGGGCACCACGCCGGTGATGGTGCCCGAGAAGACGCCGCCGACGTGATCGCGCATGTAGACGCATTTCAGCCAGGCCTCGACGTCGCGGCTCGCATCGTCGGCGCGCCGCTCGGTCTCGGAGCAATGCCGGCCCAGCGCCTCCCAGTCCACGCCCGTGTATTTCTTGCGAGAAAGCAAAGCCTTGATGGCGCGATGCACGAGCAGGTCCGGGTAGCGCCGGATCGGCGAGGTGAAGTGGACGTACGCTTCGAAGGCGAGGCCGAAGTGGCCGACGTTCTCCGGCGTGTAGATCGCCTGCTTGAGCGAGCGCAGCAGGATGGTCTGCAGGAGGTTGAAGTCGGGCCGGGCGCGGATGCGCTCGAGGAGCTGCGCATAGTCGCGCGGCCGCGGGACGGCGCCGCCGGGCAGCGCAAGGCCGAGCTCGGCGAGAAAGTCGCGCAGCGCCGCGACCTTCTCCTCCGCGGGCACGTCGTGCACGCGGTAGAGCACCGGCTGCTCGCGCTCGGCGATGAAGTTGCCCGCGCAGACGTTGGCCGCGAGCATGCACTCCTCGATCAGGCGATGCGCGTCGTTGCGCGCCTCGGGAACGATCTTCTCGATGCGGCCCCGCGAGTCGAACACCATGCGCGTCTCGACCGTCTCGAAATCGATGGCGCCGCGCTTCGTGCGCTGCTTGTGCAGCGACTGGAACACCTCGTAGAGCCGCGCCAGGTGCTCGGGCGGCTTGCCGCCGGCGCCTCTCCCTCACGAGATCTCCGCCCAGACCTGCGTGTAGGTGAGGCGGGCGTGCGAGCGGATCACCGCGGGATAGAACTCGTAGCGCGCCACCTCGCCTTGGGGCGTGATCGCCATCTCGCAAACCATGGCGAGCCGATCGACCTCCGGGTTGAGCGAGCAAAGCCCGTTCGAGAGCTTCTCCGGCAGCATGGGAATCACCCGCCGCGGGAAGTACACCGAGGTGCCGCGCTCGCGGGCGTCGAGGTCGAGCGGATCGCCGTGGCGAACGTAATGGCTTACGTCGGCGATCGCCACCCACAGGCGGAACCCTTTGCCCTCGGTGCGACAGAACACCGCGTCGTCGAAATCCTTCGCCGTCTCGCCGTCGATGGTGACGAACTCGAGGCTGCGCAGGTCCTTGCGCCCCTGCAGATCCTCTTCGCGAACCTCCTCGGGCAGGGCCTTGGTCGTGGCGATCGCGCGTCGCGAGAACTGGTGCGGCAGGTCGAACTTGCGCACGGCGATCTCGATCTCCATGCCGGGATCGCCCTGCTGGCCGAGGATCTCCACCACCCGCCCGATCGGCTGGGCATGCGCCGCAGGCGGCTGGATGAGCTCGACGGTGACCACCTGGCCTGCGCGCGCCTTGCCCGCGTCGCCGGGCGGCACGAGGATGTCGTGCGCGATTCGCCGGTCCTCGGGTACGAGCAGCAGCACGCCGCGCTCGGCCTGCAGCCTGCCGACGATGCGCCGCTTGGCGCGCTCGAGAACTTCCACCAGCGCGCCCACCGGCCGCCCTCGATGGTCCCGGCCGGTGACGCGCACGGCGGCCCGGTCGCCCTGCATCAGGCTTCTCATCTCGTGCGGCGGCAGGAAGATGCTCTGTGCGCCTTCGTCCGGGATCAGGAACCCATGCCCGTCCGGGTGACCTTCGACGCGGCCGGCGACGAGCGCGATGCGCCGCGCGACCAGCAACGCGCCTGCGCGGTTCTGCACCACGTCGCCCGAGCGCTCCAGCGCTTCGAGCCCCTCGTCGAACGCGCGCCGCTCGCGGCCGCGGATCTCAAGGCGCTCGGCAAGCTCCTTCTCGCTCAGCGGCTCGCCCGCGCGCTCGAGCTCGCGCAGGATCTCCGCCGCGTAGTCGTTTTTCTCTGGCGCAGCCCGCTCGCTGCGGGCGCGCCGGCGGATCGCCGTGCGGGTCGGTTTCTTGGGCATGGGTGGACCCGATTTTCCGCTAAAATCGCGCCCACCCCTGCCGAGGTGGCGGAATTGGTAGACGCACTAGGTTCAGGTCCTAGCGGTGGCAACACTGTGGGGGTTCGAGTCCCTTCCTCGGCACCACGCCTATATAAGCTTTAGAGAACAAAGCTCCGACCTTCGAGCGGCCAGTTAGGGTGTACGGTCCGGAGATACTTGCGCAGGACCTGACGCGCGAGCGGGCGTCTCGCCGGCTAGCAGCCCGTCGAACTCGCCGATCATCGCGCGCAGTTCGTACTTCCAGCGTGCGCACTCGACCTGCGAAGGCGGTTCGATGTGGCGCGCGACTTCATGAGTCACCAGCGCGGCCGTGGCTCCGGACCGACTCGTCGCGCACACGCCGGCCCGCACCGGCTAAGGCATCTTGTGGGTCAAAAAATAAAGCCCTCGATGCTTTCGCATAGAGGGCCTTAAAGGGACGCGCCGATCTTGGAAGGGAACAGCGCACTGTCATTGTAGGCGGTGAAGCGAGCGGCAGCCTGTGGAGTTTGCTCACCGGATTTATCGGCGCATCCGAAAATGCGGCCTCGCGTGAAATGGCGTCGCGCGTTCACTGCCTTCCGTTCAAGGATGAGCGCCGAGTCGGAGAACTGATGCGTCGTTCCTTAAGCGAAACTTAAGAGGCAAGTCTGCGAATGACGCGGAGAATTCCACGGTCTTTGCAACGTCAGGCGCTCCCCGACAGATACTTCAAGAGCGGGATGGTAAAGGTAGGCGATTAGAACTAGACAGGCTCGCCATGAACAGAGCCGCGCACAACAAAGAGCAGACGAACAGAGAGCCAGCGCCGATCGCTCCACTTCGGATCGTCATAGCGGACGATGAGCCGGATACCGTGCTCACGTTAGCGACTATCCTCGAAGACGAAGGGCATAGCGTCTATGGCTTTGGCACCGGCCGGGAAGCGTTAGCAGCCGCGCGGATGTACCAGGCAGACGTGTTGATCCTGGATATCCAACTGCCTGACATGACTGGCTACGACGTAGCGAGGCGCATCGTCGATACCATCCAGCAGCGGCCGCTACTGATAGCGATCTCAGGCCGATGGAAGAGTCAGGTCGACGCCCTGCTTTCGGTCGCCATCGGCTTCGACCATCACTTCCCGAAGCCTTGCGACCTGAACGAACTGATCGGCGTCCTGAACGCCTGGCAAGGAAATCGCGAGCCGAGAAGTTAGATCGGTCTGCCGGAGGCGCGAAGTGGAAGGTCGGCACAAACTTCAAATCACGGCGCGCCGAGCAGCAGGTAGACGCTGTAGGTGCCGTTCTCGCCCAGCCCGAATCCGAAATAGGCAGGACCGGCGAAGGTGCTCGCGGCGAGGAAGAGCGACGCAGACCAGATCGTGCCGGGCGAAGCCTGGCCGGCCGAGCGCGCCTGCATCTTTCCCGCCTCTATGGACGCGCCGGCAAACACTCCCGAGCCGAGGATGTCGGGCAGGGGGATGGCGCGGTTGTAGTACATCAGCCGGCCGAAGGCGAAGCGGTCGCCGGAGAACTCGTCGATGCGGTAGCCGGAAAGCCTGAGCGGCCCGCCGAGCTTGAAGTTCTCGTAGGCGGGCATGTTCGATCCGGGATCGGCGCCGCCGGCGAGCTTGACGCTGAAAGTGTGCACGCCGTAGCTGTTCGCCACAGTGGCTTCGCCATCGAGCCTCTGGTAGTCGTGCTCGGAGCCGAACGATTGCTGGGCGGCATAGCCGGTCGCAATCATGCGGTAGCCGGAGCGCGGGAACCACGCGTTGTCGAGCTGGTCGACGAAAAACACCGCGCGCATCCCCGCCGTCGTTTCGTGCGCCTCGGGCAGCACCTGCGCGCCGGTGACGGTCGTCGCGTTCACCTCCCGCCACACGGCGCCGAGCCGCGCCTCGCCCCAGGTGCCGAGGAAAGCGCCGCCGTCGAGCCCCAGTCGGCTCTCCCTAGTCTCGTATTCGCCGACCCGATTGCCCCCGGAGAACACCGGCTGCAGCTCGTTGCCGATCCGCGCATACGGCGCGACGAAATAGCGGCCGCGTGCCTCGACCGGCTGTATGAACTCCGTGGAAAGGTAGGTTCGCTGTCCGATCTGCGCTTCGTTGAGCCACTCCCCGCCGAGGCGATTCAGCCATGTCCTTCGGTACTGGACGAGGATGTTGAAGATGTTCTCGCCCTGGAAGTCGCTCGCGAGACCGAGGCCGAAGCGCAGGTAGTCGGGCCCCCAGTCCTTTTCCTTCGGCTCTATGACCAAGATCCGCCGGCCGTCGTCGGAGCGGATGTGGTAGTCGATGCTCTCGAAGTCGCCGCGGCCATAGATGCGCCGCAGGTCGGCGCTCACCTTTTCTTCCGTGAGCGGCTCGCCCGGCTTGCTGGTCACGAGCGAGCGCAGCACCTCCGGATTGGTGCGCTTCAGTCCTTCGAAGCGGATCTCGTCTACCGAGCCGAGCGGCCGGCTCTCGGCGATCTGCCGCCGGCGCAGCGCCGCATACTGGTCGGGCGACACGCTATAGCGGCTGAGCGAGCCGGCAAGCGCGCGTGCCGCCTGCTCGCCGATGCGGATCGCATCGGCGGAGCGCTCGAAGCTCGCCGCCGAGATGTCGCCGAGCTCGGGGGCGATGAGGACGTCGCGGCTGCCGAGCGATTGCAGCTGCCGCTCGACGTTGACTTTGCCCAGGAAATTGATGAGCTGGCCGGCAACGCTCAGCGCGGAGGTGATCTCTTCGCGCTTCAGCGGCGGCGTGGAGATGTTGACCGCGATGATGACGTCGGCGCACAGCTTGCGCGCCTCGTCGATCGGCAGGTTGTTCGCGATGCCGCCGTCCACCAGCAGCCGCCCGTCGATCTCGACCGGGGAGAGCGCCCCGGGAACCGACATGCTGGCGCGCATGGCGCGCGACAGGCTGCCGTGCGAGAGCACCACCGCCTCGCCGGTCTCGATGTCTGCGGCGACCGCGCGGAACGGGATGGGCAGCTTGTCGAAGTCGACGATGTCGACCGCCGATTCCGTGAGGCCGCGGAAAAAGCTCTCGATCGACACGCCGGCGATGACGCCTTTCGGCAAGACGAGGCCTTGCCGCGTGACGCCGTATTCGGGCGCGAACAGCGTCTTGTACTCGTCCACCTTCCGCCGCGTGGAGATTTCGGTGCGGGGCGGGCGGTCGCGGAACACCGCATCCCAGTCGGCCTTGCGGACGAACGCTTCCAGATCCGCCGCCGGCGTGCCGGCTGCGTACGCGCCGCCGACGATGGCGCCCATGCTGGTTCCGGTCACGCAACTCACCGGCACCCTCAGCTCTTCGAGCACCTTCAAGACGCCCACGTGAGCGAGCCCCCGCGCGCCGCCGCCGGACAGCACCAGGCCGATGCGCGGCTTGGCAGGCGCGGGAGCAGCGGCCGGCGTGCGCTGGCCGAGCGCGGAACCGCAGGCGCAGAAAAGCAGGCCCGCCGCAATCGCCGCGCGGCCGATCGCCCGGCTCGACGCTTTGCGATATAGCCGTGACCGCAGCAAGGCTCTTCCACTCGGTTATCGTTAACGCCGAGTGTGCGGGAGCAGAGAGGCCGGCGAAATGGGACCTTGGTCTCACATAGGCCCTGGCGCGGCGCCGCTTCTGCGCCATTTCTGAATTCGCTGTACCCTGCTGAAAGAATGGGGGGACAGCCCATGAGCGGCAGGTCCGAAGAACGCAGCGGCGTCGAAGACTGGCGCGCAGGCGCCGAAGAACGCCAATCCCCGCAGCAGAAGCTGCTCAGCCGATTCGTGCTGGCCGCCGCGATGGTGGTGGGGGTCGCCGCGGCGGTGGCCGCCTGGCTGCTGACGCGCTCGTAGTTCGCATGGCTCATTGACCCTGTCGCGGTCGCGAGGGCCGCGCTGTCGGACGCGAACTACAGGAGGAAACCGACCGCCTGCCGGACTATGACGCTTGGCGAGGACAGCGACGCCGCGGTGATACAACTGCGCCATGACGAGGCGCCTGCTGATCGCCCTGGGCCTGAGCCTGCTCTGCGGCTGCTCGTCGCTGCTGCCGAAATCCAAGGAAGTGACCGCGAGCCCCTGGCAGTCGTTCCAGGATGCGCAGAACGCGTTCGACAAGATCGTTCCCGGCACGACCACCATCCGGGAGCTGCGGCAGATGAAGCTCGACCCGACCACCAACCCGAACATCGCGATCCTCAACTACGCCGACGTGATGCGGAAATTCATGCTCAGCCCATCGTTGTCGGTGAACGACCTCGACGAAGGCGTGCGGGTGTGCGTGACGGCGAAGGTCAACTGCCGCGGCTTCGAGATCAACCAGGCCTTGGTGCAGAAGAGCCGCAACGGCAACTTCGTGCTCGACGTGCTCGGCTTCTACCGCGAGACGCACACCGCCGGATGGAAGTTCAACGGTCTCATCCTGCTCAAGGACGAGGTGGTGGTGTACAAGCTGACCAGCGGCCAGCCGGCGATCCAGCAGACCGAAGAGAACCAGAATCCGCTCGGCCCGGTGCAGGCGATCGGCAGCCGCGTCACCGGCGTCAACTTCTAGAGAGTTGCGGTCCTGGCCCCGAATTCGGGGGCAGGGTCATTCGGCCGGCTGCGCGAG
>DASQYN010000554.1:0-2677 GCA_035639215.1 Burkholderiales bacterium | reverse complement strand
GAGAGCTCGGCGAGCGTCAGGTCGCCGACGCCGCTTCCTGCGTCGACCAGGATGTCCGCGTCTACGAGAAAGGAGGTAGTGCGCAGATGCCGGCCGCCGATGCCGCCGGAACAGCCCAGAACGCGCAGGCGCACGGCTACTTCTCGTCGAACGCCATGACCGGCAGCTCGCCCGAAGCGGGAGGCTCCCGGCGCAGCGCGACAAGGCGCTCCGCGTAGATGCGGTAGAGCTCGCGCCGCGGATCGCGCCGTTCGAGCTCGGCAAGATCGCGCTCGGCTTCGTTCCAACGGCCCGCGCGCAGCGCCGCGAGCATCTGGCTCCAGAGCTCGAGCTCCGCGCGCACTTCCGGTCCGACCTCGGAGTCCAGGCCGAGCGGCTCGTACACGGTAATCGCCCCTTCCCTTCCCTTCACCCTGATGCGGTCGACCTCGCGGAACAGGATGTCCTGCACCAGGTTGCGGGTCGCCTCGCCGGCAAGGATGCCGACGCCATAATACTTCGTGCGGCCCTCCAGCCGCGAGGCAACGTTCACGGCGTCGCCCATGGCGGTATAGGCGCGCCGGACCTGCGAGCCCATATCGCCGACGCGCACCCGGCCCGAGTTGACGCCGACGCCGATGCGCAGCGGCGGCCAGCCGCGGGCCGCAAACCGGGCGTTGAGCACGGGACACACCTTTTGCATGTCGAGCGCGGCGAGCAGCGCGTGGCGGGCGTGCTGGGGATCCTCGATGGGCGCTCCCCAGAACGCCATGATCGCGTCGCCGATGTACTTGTCGAGCGTGCCGCGATGCCGGCCGCGGATGATGACGCTCATCGCGGTCAGGTACTCGTTGATGTAGTCGCGCAGCGGCGCCGCCTCCAGCGTCTCGGAGACGCGAGTGAAACCGCGCACGTCCGAGAAGAGCAGGGTCAGCTCCGCATCCTTCGGCTGCATGTCGTAGCGCGAAGGGTCGCGGGCCATGCGAGCGACGATCTCCGGCGGCACGTACTCCCCGAAGCGCCCGGCCAGCTGGCGGCGCGCGCGCGACTCTATGAAGTAGCCATACGCCATGTTCATCGTATAGAGAGCGAGCGCCATGAGGATAGAGCTGGCGAGCGGCCATACCGTGTTGCCGAGCTTCCATAGCGCGAGGTTGAAGCCGGTGATCAGCGCGATGCCGAGCGCCACCAGCCCGGTCGCGCCGACGGCGGACAGCAGGGGAATCAGGAGGGCGAGCGCAATCCCGCCAACCAGCAGGAGCGCGGCTTCCGCCGTGTCCGTGAACCAGGGACGGCGCATCAGCTCCTCGTCGATCATACCGGCGATCATGTTGGCGTGGACCTCGACGCCGGGGAACGCGGCATCGACGGGTGTCGAGCGCAGGTCCTGCAACGCTGGCGCCGTCGCGCCGACGAGGACGATCTTGCCTTTCAGCGCCTCCGGTGCGACCCGGTCCTTCACGACGTCGGCAAGGGAGATGTAGCGGAAGCTGCCTTTGGGTCCCCGGTACGGGACGAGCGTCGCCGCATTCTCGTCGACCGGAATCTTCAGCGGTCCGACGCTCAGCCATTCGAGGTCGCGCTGACGCTGGGCGGGATAGCCGGGCCTGACCGCCGGTGGCGCGCCGAGCTGCCTTGCGTAGTAGGTGCGGATGACGGCCAGCGGCAGAGCCTCGTAGTACTCGCCGTCGAACTCGGCGAGAAGCGGCACGCGGCGCAGCACGCCATCGGAGTCGACGAGCGGGCTGAAATGGCCGGCCGCCGCGGCGCTCGCGATATACGGCGGCAGGTTCCCGGTGAAGCCGCTCCACTCGTAGAACTGGACATTGCGGCCGTCAAAGGTGCCCCTGGCAAGCGTCGGCCGCGGCAGCGCATTGGCGCGCACCGCCCGCTCCTCGCTGTTGAAGTAGTAGCCGAGCACGACCGGCCGGCCCTTCATCGCCGCCGCAAACCGCGCGTCGAAATCGAGCGCTGGCCGCAGCTTCCCGTACGCCGAGCGAAATTGCGCGTCGCCGCTCAGCTCGTTGCGCGCCAGCCGCTCCAGCGTCGCCATGCCGGAGCTCGGGTCGCGCTCCGCGAAGACCACGTCGAAGGCGACAAGCTCCGCGCCATAGCGCGTGAACAGCTTGTCGAGGGTCTGGGCCAGGAGGTCGCGGCTCCAAGGCCAGCGGCCGATCTCGCCCAGGCTCTTCTCGTCGATGTCGAGAATGGCGATGCGCTCGTCGACGCCGCCCGGCATCGTCACGGCAAGACGCGCGTCGTAGAGGAGGTTGTCGAGGCGGGTGATGAACTCGATGCGGCCGTCGCGGCTCGGATAGAGCCGCAGCGCGTGCCCTATGAAGAACAGCGTTATCGCAAGGCCGAGGACGATCCTTGCGAGGTGCTGCCTCAGGTCAGCCCTTCAGGAAGAATTCCATCTTGACGCCGGCCAGCTCGATGACGTCGTGGTCCTTGAGCGGATGCGGCGCCGGGCCGATCTCCTGGCCGTTCACCGAGGGGCGGCTGCCGCCCTCGACGTGGGTGATGAAGTAGCCCTGAGGACGGCGGGTGAGCACGGCGACCTGAACGCCGGGCTTGCCGAGCGTGGTCAGCGGCTTGGTGAGCTCGAGCTCCTTGCCGGCATTGGCGCCGGAGAGGAGCTGTATGGCGCCGAGCGGCTGCCCGGCTCTTGTCGGCGCCGCCGCGGGCGCGCCAGTCG
>DASQYN010000553.1:0-7164 GCA_035639215.1 Burkholderiales bacterium | reverse complement strand
CCCTGCGGATCAAGGACGCGGTATGCGACCGGTTCCGCGACGCCGTCGGCAAGCGCCCGAGCGTCGAGCGCGCGCATCCCGACGTGCGCGTGCACGCATTCCTCGAGAGCGCGCACGGCACGCTCTACCTCGACACGTCCGGCGAGCCGCTCTTCAAGCGCGGCTGGCGTGGCGGGGCCGCCGAGGCGCCGCTGCGCGAGAACCTCGCTGCCGGCATCGTCATGCTCTCCGGCTGGAAGGCGGACGAACCGCTGCTCGACCCCATGTGCGGCGGTGGCACGCTGGTCGTCGAAGCCGCGGCGATGGCGCGCGCCAAGCCGCCGGGCGGCCGCCGGCGCTTTGCGTTCGAGCGCCTCTCGGCGTTCCGGCCGCAGACCTGGGAGAACGTGCAGAAAGAATCTTTCGGCGAGCCGATCGCTCCGACTCTGCATGCCAGCGATAACGACCCGAAAGCGCTGAACGCGGCGCGGCGCAACTTCGCCGCCGCGGGCGTCGAGCGCTGGGTCACGATCGAGCGCGCGGATGTGCTGGAGCGTACCGCGCCGGCGCCGGCCGGCATCATGGTCATGAACCCGCCGTACGGCGAGCGTATTGGCAGCCCGGAAGAGCTCGCGCGCTTCTACCCGCTTTTGGGAAATCATTTGAAGAAGCACTTCGTCGGCTGGCGCTGCTATGTCTTCACCGCCGACCTGCGGCTGCCGAAGCTCGTCGGGCTAGCGCCTTCGGCGCGCACGCCGCTCTGGAACGGCGCGCTCGAATGCCGGCTCTACGAGTTCAAGATCGTTTCAGGTAGTCCCACGCGGCGTTCCCCCCCGTGACGCGGGGACCGTACGCGTATTTGAGCCGCGGCACTCGTACCCTGGGCCGGTGAAAAGGCTCTCCCCAATGCAGGTCGAGCTTCTGCATGAGGTTGAGCGCATCGAACGGCGCACGCACTTTCACGTCGTTGTCGAAATAGACGTACACGTCGCGCCCGTCCCTGTCCCAGGCGCGAATGCGCCGCGCCCAGCTCGCCAGCGCGCGCTGCGAATAGCCGCTGGTATAGATCTTCACGTCGCCGTGCAGGCGCAGGTACACGAAGTCGGCGGTGACGTGAAGCATCTTCGGCCACTTGCCGGCCGTGTCGGCGACGACGAGGCCGATGCCGTGCCGGCGCAGCAGGCGCAGGAAGGCCTCGTTCATGAAGCTGGGGTGGCGGATCTCGATGGCATGGCGCAGCGGCCTGTCGGCGTCGATGGCGAGGCGCGAGCGGCCGTGCATGCGCGCGTCGCGGCGTCGCGCGAGCGAGAGCGCCTCGCCGGTGGTGCGCGGCAGGAGCGCGAAGAACGCCTCGAGGCGCTCCGGCTTGAACGTGAACATCGGCGGGAACTGCCAGAGGAAGGGTCCCAGCTTCTCGCGCAGGTTGAGAATGCCGGAAGCGAAGAAGTTGGCGAGCGGCTTTTCCATCTTCGTCAGCCGCAGCATGTGGGTGATGTAGCGCGAGCCCTTCACGGCGAAGACGAAGCCCTCCGGCGTGGCGCGATGCCACTGCGCGTAGTACTCGGGCCGCTGCAGCGAATAGAAGGAGCCGTTGATCTCCACCGTCGGGAAATGCGTCGCGCAGAACTCGAGCTCCCGGCGCTGCGGCAGGCCTTCGGGATAGAACACCCTGCGCCAGGGGTCGTAGCGCCAGCCGGAGATGCCGATCCGTATCATCGGCCTAGGCACCTGAGCTGCTTCCAGGCCTCGTGCTTGCGCAGTCGCTCGAGCTCGGCGTGATCGGTGATGTCCAGCCTGAGCGGCGTCATCGACACATAGCCCTGCTCGACCGCCCATCGGTCGCTGCCTTCCTCGGTGGCCTCCACCGGCACGACGGTGAACCAGTAGTGCGTCCGGCCCATGGGGTCCCTGCCCGGCACGACCCTGCCGTCATAGTGGCGCACCGACTGGCGGGTCCAGCGCGTGCCGCGCGGCGGCTTCGCGGGGAGATTCACGTTGATGAGGCACGGGTCGGTCGAGTCGAGCAGCAGCTCGAGCACGCTCGCCACCCAGGGCTTGAGCATCTCGAAGTCGGGCTGCGCCTCCTGCGTGGCCGGCGTGCTGAGGGCGATGCCGCGCAGCCCCAGGAGCGCCGCCTGCTTGGCTCCGGCCAGAGTCCCCGAGTGCCAGATCGCGTTGCCGATGTTGGAGCCGATATTGATGCCGGAGAGCACGAGCTGCACCTGCTCCCAGAGCGTCGTGCCGAGCATGACGCAGTCGCTCGGCGTGCCGTTCACGCGGTAGGCCTCGACGCCGCCAGCCAGGCCGGGCAGAAGGGTTCGCTTGCAGTTCAGCGGCCGCGACGCGGTGATGGACTGTCCTGCCGAGGACATCTCCACGTCCGGAGCGACGATGCGCACTTCGCCGAAGCGGCAGGCGACCTGCGCCAGGGCGGCTATGCCCGGGCTGTAGACGCCGTCGTCGTTGGTGATGAGGATGCGCATGGGACTCGCCTCGCGATGGCCGACTTTTCCTTCCCGCAGCAAATAGCGTGCGCGTCACGCTGATTCACAATCCGGGCGCCGGTCGCCAGGGCGCCGGCCAGGCGAGCGCGCTGCGCCGCCTGCTGAAAGACTGCGGCTACCGCGTGCGCTACCAATCGGCGAAAGAGCCGGGCTGGAAGGCGGCGCTCAGGGAGCCGGCCGACCTCGTGATCGTCGCCGGCGGCGACGGCACCGTGGCGCGCGTCACGCGGCGCATGGTAGGGAGGCGCATTCCCCTTGCGCTGCTCCCGGCCGGAACGGCGAACAACATCGCCCGCAGCCTCGGTCTCGTGGAGCGGCCCTGGGAGGAGCTGGCACGCCACCTTCAGGACGCGCGCCGCATCAAGCTCGACGTCGGCATTGCGGCCGGGCCGTGGGGCGAGCGCTACTTCGTCGAAGGCGTCGGCGCCGGATTGTTCGCCGAGCTGCTCGGCGCTCCCGGGAGCGACGCGCTGAAGACGCGCAAGTCGCCGGTCGAGAGCGGTCTGCGTCGCCTGCGCGATATCGCCGCGCGCTGCGAGCCGGTGGACATCGCCGCCCGCCTCGACGGCCGGGACATCTCGGGGCGCTACCTGCTGCTGGAAGCGCTCAACCTGCCCTATGTCGGCCCGAACCTGCACCTCGCAGCCGAGAGCCGGCCCGGCGACGGCCAGCTCGACGTCGTGCTCGTCGGCGAGGCGGAGCGAGACCGGCTGGTGCATTACCTGGAGGACTGGCAGCAAAACCGCGAGCGGCTCGCCGTGCTGCCGACGCTGCGCGGCCGCCGCCTCGAGATCGAGTGGACCGGCTTCGCCATGCACATCGACGACAAGCGGCGGCCGAAGGCCGATGGCGAGCCGCACGCGCCCGGGCCGGTGGTGGCGCGCCTCGAGGACGACGTCGTCGAGTTCCTCGTGCCGGCCTAGGCTGGGCTAAAATCGCCCCGCCGCGCGCAAGCCGCGGCGTGCCGACCCGTGGAGAGCCCAATGCCCCGCCAGCAACAGGACTACGACGACATTCCGGGAACCTTCGTCTTCGACGCCGAGCGCTCGCGCCAGGGCTACGGCATCAACATGTTCTGCATGTCGCTGATGAAGGACGAAAACCGCAAGGCCTTCCGCGCGAACGAGGCCGATTATCTGAAGCGCTTCCCGCTCACCCCCGAGCAGGCCGAGGCGATCCTCGAGCGCGACTACAACCGCATGCTCGAGCTGGGCGGCAACATTTACTTCACCGCGAAGCTCGGCGCGACCGACGGGCATTCTTTCCAGCACCTCGCCGCGCTGATGACAGGCATGACGCAGGAGGACTACGCGGCGATGATGCTGGGCGGCGGCCGCTCGGTGGACGGTAACCGCAGCAAGGCCGGGGACAAGAAGCCCAAGCGGAGAGCGAAACGTGGCTAGGATCATCGGCGGCGCCGCGACTTCGCACGTCCCCGCCATCGGGGCGGCGATCGACAACAAGAAAACCGATCAGCCCTACTGGAAGCGGGTGTTCTCGGGCTTCGAGAAGTCCAAGGAGTGGATGGCGAAGATGAAGCCCGACGTGGTCATCGGCGTCTACAACGACCACGCCTCAGCCTTCTCGGTCGAGCTCGTGCCCACGTTCGCGCTCGGCTGCGCGCCGGAATTTCCGCCCGCCGACGAGGGCTGGGGACCGCGCCCGGTGCCGGTGGTGAAAGGCCATCCGGAGCTCGCCGCGCACATCGCCCAGTCGGTCATCCTCGACGAATTCGATCTCACGGTGGTGAACAAGATGCAGGTCGATCACGGCCTGACGGTGCCGCTCAACCTGCTGTTCGGCTCACCGGCCGAGTGGCCGTGCCGGGTGATTCCGCTCGCCGTCAACGTGGTGCTCTATCCGCCACCCACCGGCCACCGCTGCTTCATGCTCGGGCGCGCGCTGCGCGAGGCGCTGCGCGCCTGGCCGGAGGACCTGCGCGTGCTCGTGCTCGGTACCGGCGGCATGTCGCACCAGATCTCGGGGCCGCGCGCCGGCCTCATCAACAGCAAGTTCGACAACGCCTTCCTCGACAACCTCACCCGCGACCCGCAGAAGCTGACGCGCATCCCGCATCTCGAGTACATGCGCGAGGCGGGCGCCGAGGCAATCGAGCTGGTGATGTGGCTCATCATGCGCGGCGCGCTCGACGACAAGGTCGACGAGGTCTACCGCTTCTACACCGTTCCGGCGTCGAACACCGCGGTCGGGCACATCATTCTGCAGAACAGGAGAGGGAAATGAAGATCTGTGTCGCCGGCCAGGGCGCTTTCGGCCAGAAGCACCTCGACGCGCTGAAACGAATTGCGGGCGTCGAGGTGACTTCCCTCGTCGGCGGCAGCGCCGCGTCAACCGCCGAGGTGGCGAAGAAATACGGCATCGCGCACCACACGTTGGACCTCGCCGAAGGCATCGAGCGCGCCGACGCGGTGATCCTCACCACGCCCACCAAGATGCATTTCCGCCAGGCCGAGCAGGTGATGCGCGCCGGAAAGCACGTGCTGGTCGAGATTCCCATCACCGACAGCCTGGCCGACGCCGAGCGCCTGGTGAAGACCGCGGCCGAGACGCGCGTCACCGCGATGGGCGGGCACGTGCGGCGCTTCAATCCGAGCCACCAGTGGGTGCACAAGCGCATCCAGAAGCGCGAGCTCAAGGTCCAGCAGATGGACGTGCAGACCTATTTCTTCCGCCGCAAGAACATCAACGCGGCGGGCAACCCGCGCAGCTGGACCGACCATCTGCTCTGGCACCACGCGGCCCACACCATCGACCTTTTCCAGTACCAGACCGGCGAGACGATCTCCGACTGCTACGCCGTGCAGGGGCCGCAGCACCCCGAGCTGAAGATCGCCATGGACATGGGCATCGTCGCCCGGGTGCCCTCGGGCGCGATCCTGACGCTCTCGCTTTCCTTCAACAACGACGGCCCGATCGGCTCCTTCTTCCGCTACATCTGCGACAACGGCACCTACCAGGCCTACTACGACGACCTCGTCGACGGCAAGAAGAACCCGATCGACGTCTCGAAGGTCGACGTGTCGATGGACGGCATCGAGCTGGAAGACCGCGAGTTTATCGCCGCGATCCAGCAGAAGCGGCCGCCGAACGCGAGCCTGGCCGAGGTCCTGCCCTGCATGCGCGTCCTCGACCGGCTGGAGAAGATCGTCGATCCGCAGCGCCGCGCCCACGCCTGAGACGGCCTACGCGCGCTCGGCCACCGCGTCGCCCCAAGGCGAGTGGGTTTCGGTGCAGCCGGCATTGAGCTCGCCCGAGCGCATGACCCCGGCCGGCACCGCGAAGTGATAGGGGAAGGGCAGTCGCCTCGCCGTGCTGACTGGAAAAGCCGCCTGCAGCGTGCGTAGGTCCTCCGCAGGCAGGGCTACATCGGCGATGACGCGATCGCCGCCGCTCATGTCGATGCGCGGCCGGTGGAACGCCTCTTCCAGCGTCGCGCCATCGTCGATCAGGAACGAGGAAAGCTGCAGCACCGTGCCGACGATCTTGCGGCCGCCCGAGGCGCCGAGCGCGAAGCGCGCGCCGGCCGGCGTTTCGCCGGCCGCCGGGCAGTAGTTACCCAGACAGCGCTTCGCCGGCCCAAGCGAGTTCGGCTTTCCCGGCTCGGGATCGAACCACATGATGCCGTTGTTCAGCAGCACGCCCGTGGCGGGGGAGACGACCCGCGAGCCGAAGATGGAGAGCAGCGTCTGCGTCACCGCGCAAAGGTTGCCGTGGCGGTCGACGACGCTGAAGTGGGTGGTGCAGCTTTCCTCGTCGCCCGATTCGCCCAGCCGCCGGCGCCATGCCCGATCGAGCGCGCGAGCGTAGTCGGCATAGCGCGGATTCTTCAGCGGCTGGAGAAATTCGAGGCAGGCGGTCAGCGCCGGCCCCCCGGTCATTCCCGGAGCGGCGAACATCCGCCCGCCGTGATAGGCGCTGTGCAGCGGCTCCGCCGGGTGCGCCTCGTACGCCGCGAGGTCGGCGAGCGACAGGCAGCCCCCTTTGCCGCGCACGTCCTTGACGATCGCCGCGCCGACATCGCCGCCATAGAGAGCCTTTGCGCCTTCTCTCGCTATGACCTCGAGACTGGCGGCGAGACGGCGCTGGTCGAGACGCTTCTCCGTGAGCGCGGTCCAGCCGGCGAGCGGCGCCCAGCGCCCGTCCTCGAGGAACATCGCGGCGGCATCGCGGTCGTCGGCGAGCGCGCGCGCGGCGGAAGCGATCTGCAGGCCGGCGAACCAGTCGAGCAGCATCCCTTCCTGCGCGAGGCGCACGGCAGGGGCGATGAGATCGCGCCAGGGCAGGCGGCCGTAGCGCTCGTGCGCGAGCGCCATGCCGGCGACCACGCCGGGGACCGCCACCGCGGCAGCGCCTTGCACATTGCGGTCGTCCTTGACGCGCGGCCAGGCGAAAAGGTCCGGCGCCAGACCGCCGACGATGGGATAGTGGGCGGGATCGAGCTCGGCTGGCGAGCGCATGCCGTAGTCGATGGCGCACGGCTTCGCTTCGCCGGCTCGCCACACCAGCATGCAGCCGCCTGCGGCGATGCCGCTCATCCACGGCTCGACCACGCCGAGCGCGAACGACGTGGCGACCGCGGCGTCGACGGCGTCGCCGCCCGTTTCGAGGATCGAAGCGCCGACCTGCGCGGCGCGCTTGTGCTGCGCGGCCACGATGCCGC
>DASQYN010000552.1:0-19483 GCA_035639215.1 Burkholderiales bacterium | reverse complement strand
CACCTTCGGGTCGCCCCACATCGCGACGGTCGTGTCGTCAATCTGGAGGTAGCGGCAGCCTGCCTTGTAGAGGTCCGCGATTTCCTCGCGATAGGCCTTCGTCGTATCCGCCCAGAACTCGTCCAGATTCGGATAGATCTTGTTCAGCGCCTCGCGGTCGCTCCTCGCATGCAGCATCGCGGGCGAGGGCATCGTGAACTTGGGTGTGCCCTTGGTGACGCACGACTTCAGGAACTTGAAGTGCTCGAGCATGCTCGGCTTGGTGCGCCGGATCTTCGCGCGCACCTGCATGAAGGGCGGCTGCTCGTCGGTGCCCTTGAACTTGGCGTCGCCGTAGGCGTTGCCCTGGTCGAGCTCGACCCCGTCGAAGCCGTGCAGGAAGTCGATGTGCCACCAGTCGCGGCGGAACTCGCCGTCGGTAATCGCCGGCAGGCCGATCGACTCCTGCAGCTTGACCACCTCGCGGATGTCCTTGTCCTGGATCTTCTTCAGCTCGGCGTCGGAGAGCTCGCCGCGGCGGTTCTTGGCGCGGGCTTCGTGAAGCTCTCGCGGACGGAGCAGGCTGCCGACGTGGTCGGCGCGGAACGGAGGTTTCTGCATCGTGCTAAGCCGCTTGTTTCAGCGCTAAGGCCTTATCAGTGGCTTCCCAGGTGAAATCGCGGTCTTCGCGGCCGAAGTGGCCGTAGGCCGCGGTCTTCTCGTAGATCGGGCGCAGCAGGTCGAGCATCTGGATGATGCCGCGCGGCCGCAGATCGAAATGCTCGGTGACCAGCTTGGCGAGCGCGTCGTCCGACATCTTGCCGGTACCCTGTGTCGTCACCATGACGCTGGTCGGTCGCGCGACGCCGATGGCGTAAGACACCTGCACCAGGCACTTCGCGGCGAGGCCGGCGGCGACGATGTTCTTCGCCACGTAGCGGGCGGCGTAGGCCGCCGAACGATCGACCTTCGACGGATCCTTGCCGGAGAACGCCCCGCCGCCGTGCGGCGCCGAGCCGCCGTAGGTATCGACGATGATCTTGCGGCCGGTGACGCCGCAGTCGCCCTTCGGGCCGCCGATCTCGAAGGCGCCGGTCGGGTTGACCAGGTAGCTGATCCGGCCCTTGACCATCGCCTTCGGCAGCACCGGCTTGATCACTTCCTCGATCACCGACTCGGAGAGCTTCTTGTGGTCGATGCCCGGCGCGTGCTGCGTGGAGAGCACGACGGTGTCGATCGACTCCGGCTTGCCGTTCGCATAGCGGATGGTCACCTGCGACTTCGCGTCCGGCCGCAGCCAGGGCAGTTTTCCGCTGCGGCGCAGCTCCGCCTGGCGCTCGACCAGGCGGTGCGAGAGGAAGATGGGCAGCGGCATCAGGCTCGGCGTCTCGTCGCAGGCATAGCCGAACATCAGGCCCTGGTCGCCCGCGCCCTGGTCGAGGTCGACTGCGCGGTCGACGCCGCGCGCGATGTCGGGCGACTGCTGGCCGTAGGCGACGAGGATGGTGCAGGTCGCGGCGTCGAAGCCGATCGCCGGATCGGTGTAGCCGATGCGCTTGATGGTGTGGCGCGCCACCTGGTCATAGTTGACCCGGGCGTTGGTGGTGATCTCGCCGGCGAGCACGACCAGGTTGTCCTTCACCAGCGTCTCGGCCGCGACGCGCGAGGTCTTGTCCTGCTTTAGAATCGCGTCGAGCACTGCATCGGAGATCTGGTCCGCGACCTTGTCGGGATGGCCCTCGGACACCGATTCAGAGGTGAAAAGAAAATCGCTCATTGACGTGCGGCTCTTCTTTTGGGGAAGGGCGCAAGGATATCAAATTTGCACCGCCTGCCGACGATCGCGCTCGAGCTGATCGCGGGATTGCCGCTGCGCCTTCTGCATGGGTTGGGAACCGTCCTCGGCTGGACGATGTATGGGACATCGCCCACCTACCGGCGCCATCTGCGCGAGAACCTGGCGCAGGCCGGCGTCGACGCGGCTCGCGTGCGGCGCGCCGCGATCGCCTCGGCCGGCCGCATGGTGCTTGAGCTGCCCGCGATCTGGTTTCGCTCCCGCGAGCGCGTCCTCTCGCTCGTGACCCGGGTCGAAGGGCTGGATGCGGTGTTCGCCGCTCGCGACGCGGGCAAAGCGCTGCTCTTCCTCACGCCGCACCTCGGCTGCTTCGAGATCGCCGCGCAATACGCGACGCGCTTCTTTCCGATCACGGTGCTCTACCGGCGGCCCAAGCTCGCCTGGCTCGACCCGCTGATGCGCGCCGGGCGCGAGCGCGACAACGTGCGCCTGGTGCCGGCGGAGCTCTCCGGCGTGCGCGAGCTCTATGCCGCGCTGAAGCGCCGCGAAGCGGTCGGCTTTCTGCCCGACCAGGTGCCCGGGACCGGCGAGGGCGAATGGGCGGATTTCTTCGGCCGGCCCGCCTACACCGTGACGCTCGCGGCGCGGCTCGCCGCCCGCGAGGACGTCTCGTGCTTTCTCGCCTATGCACGGCGCCTTCCGCGAGGCGCGGGCTACGAGATCTTCGTGCGTGCTCTTCCGCAAAAGCTCGACGGCGAGACCCCGGTGCGGCGGCTCAACCGCGCGCTGGAAGCGCTGGTGCGCGAATGCCCGGAGCAATACCTCTGGGGATACAACCGCTACAAGACGCCCAAAGGCGCCGCGGCACCGCCGCCCGGCCGCGCATGACTCGCCTCGTCCTCGCCCTCATGTGGCTCGTGCACTGGCTGCCCTTCGGCGTCATCGCGCGCATCGGCGAGGTCGTCGGCACGGCGCTCTTCTGGCTGATTCCCGAGCGCCGCAAGGTGACGCGCATCAACCTCCAGAAATGCTTTCCGGAGATGGACGTGCGCCGGCGCGAGCAGCTCGCGCGCGCGGCCTTCCGCGCGTTCTGCCGCGGCTTCGTCGAGCGCAGCGTGCTCTGGTGGGCGAGCGCCGAGCGAGTGAAGCGCCTGGTGCGCGTGGAGGGTCTCGAGCACCTCGACGCGGCGCCGCGCGTGGTCATGCTCGCGCCGCACTTCGCCGGCGTGGAGGCGGCGGGCACGCGCATCTCGATCGAGCGCGACATCGCCACGCTCTACGCACACCAGAAGGACCCGGTGCTCGACCGCCTGCTGCTCCGGGGGCGCAGCCGCTTTCGCCCGCAGCCCAAGATCGTCTCGCGCCAGGAGGGTTTCCGCCGCGTGCTGCGCTGGATCAAGGAAGGCATCCCCTTCTACTACCTGCCCGACCTCGACTTCGGTCCGAAGGGATCGGTGTTCGTGCCGTTCTTCGGCGTGCCGGCGGCTACGGCCCGCGGACTGCCGTATATTGCGCGTTCCACCGGCGCGAAAGTCGTCCCGTGCGTGGCGCGCATGCTTCCCGGTGGCGGCTATGTGGCGCAGCTCTATCCGGCATGGAGCGATTTTCCGAGCGGCGACGACGTCGCGGACGCGCGGCGCATGATGGCGTTCGTCGAGGAGCGGGTGCGCGAGATGCCCGAGCAGTACCACTGGCTGCACAAGCGCTTCAAGACACGCCCGGAAGGAGAGCCGAAATTCTATTGAGGGCGGCAGTGATCGGGGCGGGCCACATGGGTCGCTACCACGCGGAGAAGCTTTCCCGCCTGCCGGGAGTCGCGCTCGCCGGCGTGGCGGATGCCGACGCCGCGCGCGCCTCGGCGCTGGCGCAGAAGGTGGGCTGCGCCGCTTTTCCCCGCTATCAGGACCTTCTGGACAAGGCCGATGCCGCGGTAATCGCGGTGCCGACCGACCGGCACCATGCGGTGGCGCTCGAGTGCCTCGAGCACGGCCTGCACCTCCTCGTCGAGAAGCCGATCGCCACTACGCTCGCCGAGGCCGACTCGCTCATCGCCGCGGCGGCGCGCCGCAAGCTCATCCTGCAATGCGGCCACGTCGAGCGCTACAACAAGGCGTTTCGCGCCCTGAGCGGGCGCATGGACCGCCCGGTGTTCATCGAAGCCGAGCGGCTCGCCGGGTTCAAGCTGCGCGGCGCAGAAGTCGACGTCGTGCTCGACCTCATGATCCACGACCTCGACCTTGCCGCCGCCCTGGCGCGCGCGCCGGTCGAGCGGGTGAGCGCCTGCGGCTTTCGCGTGCTCACGCGCGACATCGACATCGCGAACGCCCGCATCGAGTTCGCCAACGGCTGCGTCGCCAACCTCTCGGCGAGCCGGGTGAGCCAGGCGGCGGTGAGAAAGCTGCGCGTCTTCCAGGCCGACATGTACGTCTCGGCCGACCTGCAGGCCGGGCGCCTGCGCTACGTGCGCGAGGCGGACGGTGCGATCCGGGAAACCGACGAAGTGCACGAAGGCGGCGACGCGCTCGCCGCGCAGGCCGAGGCGTTCGTCGCTTCCATCCGCAACGCTACGCCGGCCGAGGTCGATGGCGGCCAGGGCCGCCGGGCGCTCGAGCTCGCGATCGAGGTGGGGCGCCTCGTGCGCGAACGGCTGGCGCGCTTCCAGTGATTCTCTATCCGAGGGAGTTTCGACCATGAAGCTATTCTTGACCAGCGCAGCGCTGGCGCTCGCCGCCTGCGCCTCCGCGCCGAGCCAGATGCCGGCGGATATCGCGGCGCAGGTGAAGGCGATCGGCCGGGTGATCGACCCGCCGCACACCGCGGCCATCTATGCGCCGCTGCAAGGCAAGGAACCCTATCAGGGCGTGCGCGTCACGCGCGATCTGCACTACGGTCCGGACGCGCGGCAGACGCTCGACATTTTTGTGCCGGAAACCGCGAGCGCGAATGCGCCGGTGCTGATGTTCGTGCACGGCGGCGCCTTCGTCGCCGGCAACAAGCACGTGCCGGGCAGCCCCTTCTACGACAACGTGATGCTCGCCGCGGCACGCGCCGGGATCGTCGGCGTGAACCTCACCTACCGGCTGGCGCCACAGCACAAGTGGCCCACCGGGGCCGACGACGTCGGTGCGGCGGTGAAATGGGTTCACGACAATATCCGGCGTTTCGACGGCGACCCGGCGCGCGTCACGCTGATGGGCCATTCCGCCGGGACCGTGCACGTGGCTTCCTACATCGCCTTTCCGCAGTTCCACAGGGGAGGCGAGATCGGCATCGCGCGCGGCGTGCTGGTTTCCGGGCTGTACGACTTCACGAGAATGAAGCCGGTCGGCAAGCCCGAGGCGGCGTACTTCGGCGACAAGGCGGCAACCGCGGAAGTGTCTTCGCTCACGGGGCTTCAGAGAGCGGGCATTCCGTTGCTGGTTGCGTATGCCGAGCTCGATCCGCCGCCGTTCGTGGAGCAGGCCCGGCTGCTGAACGAGGCCCTGTGCTCGCAGGGTCGCTGTCCGCGGCTGGTGTACCTGCCCGGCCACAGCCACATGTCCGAGATCTACGCCGTCAACACGAGCGACACCTCGCTGAGCGCGCCGGTGCTCGCTTTTGCCGAGGGCCGTTAGCTCGTTGGGCACGCCGCTCTCATTTACCAAGATGCACGGGGCGGGCAACGACTTCGTCGTGCTCGACTGCACCACGTGGCCTCTGCAATTGAGCGCGGCGCAGGTGAAAGAGCTCGCGGACCGGCATCTCGGCATCGGCTTCGACCAGCTGCTGGTGGTCGAACGCCCGCGCGCGCCGCAGGCCGATTTCCGCTACCGGATCTTCAACGCCGACGGCGGCGAGGTCGAGCAGTGCGGCAACGGCGCGCGCTGCTTCGTCAAGTTCGTGCATGCCAAGGGCCTGACGCAAAAGCGCGAGATCGCCGTCGAGACGCTCGGCGGCCTGATCCGCCCGCGCCTCGAGGACGACGGCGAGGTGTCGGTGGACATGGGCAGGCCGGTTTTCGCCGGCGATGAAGTCCTCGTCGTGGACGGCGACAAGGTCCCGGTCGCGTTGGTCTCCATCGGCAATCCGCATGCGGTGCAGGTGGTCGCCGACGTGCAGGCGGCGCCGGTGACGACGCAAGGGCCGAAGATCGAGCGCCACGCGCGCTTTCCCCAAGGCGTGAACGCCGGGTACCTGCAGGTCCTCGACCGCCATCGCGCCAGGCTGCGCGTCTGGGAGCGAGGCGCGGGCGAGACGCTTTCCTGCGGCACCGGCGCTTGCGCCGCGACGGTCGTCGCGATTTCGAGGAAGCTGCTCGAGTCCCCGGCGGCGGTGCAGACGCGCGGCGGCACGTTGACCATCGCTTGGGCCGGCGGCGACAATGCCGTGAGCATGAAAGGGCCGGCTGCGCTGGTGTTCGAAGGTACCGTGGAGATATGAAAGCCGCATGAACTCAGACGACCTCGCCCGCTTCCTGCGCGCGAATCCCAGCTTCTTCGACCAGAATCCGGAGCTGCTAGAGTCGATCCAGGTGCCGCATCCGTATGGCGGCCGCGCGATTCCGCTTGCCGAGCGCCAGACCGTGGCGCTGCGCGAGAAGGTGCGCGTTCTCGAGGGCCGGCTCGGCGAGCTGATCCGCTTCGGCGAGGACAACGACCAGATCAGCGAGAAGGTGCATCGCCTCGCGGTCGCGCTGGTCGGCGCGCGCGATTTCCCGGCGCTCGTGCGCTCGCTCTACTTCCACCTGCGCGAGGACTTCGCCGTGCCGCATGTCGCGCTGCGCGTGTGGGGCAAGTCCGTTCCGGTCGACTTCGACGAGGCGAGGCCGGTCGACGACGCACAGCGCCGCTACGCCGAGACGCTTGGCGGTCCGCAGTGCGGGCCCGCGGCGGGCAACCCGTTCACCGCGTGCTTCGCCGAAGCGACCGAGCACGTGCGCTCGATTGCCCTTGTGCCGCTCGGCGAGACCGCGATTTTCGGCCTGCTCGCGCTCGGCGCCGAAGACGCGAAGCGCTTCTATCCGGAAATGGGCACGCTCTACCTGCGCCGCATCGGCGAGCTGTGCGCCGCGGGCGTCAGCGCCAGGCTCTAGGCGATGGACGCGGATCGCAACGTCCGCGACTACCTCGACGCCCTGAAGCACCAGCGGCGGCTCTCACCAGCGACGCTGCGCAACTATGAGCACGCGCTCCAATTGCTGAGGGAGATGGGCCCGGGTCAACGGCCCGAGCAAATTCAAGCCGCGCAAGTCCGTCGTGCGGTGGCGGTGCTGCACGGCAAGGGGCTTTCTCCCCGCACGCTCGCGCTCGTGCTTTCGGCGTGGCGCGGCTGGTTCCGGTGGCTGGCACGGCATCGCGGCCTTGCGGCGAACCCGGTGCTCGGCATCCGTGCGCCGAAGGCGGCGCGGCCGCTGCCGAAGGCGCTCTCGGTCGAGGCGGCGCAGAAGCTCCTCGACGGCGGCGAGGCGAAGGCGCCGGCCGACGTGCGCGACCGGGCGATGTTCGAGCTGCTCTATTCCTCGGGGCTGCGCGTCGGCGAGCTCGTCGCGCTGAATGCCGGCGACGGCCGGCTCGACCTCGCGCAGGGCGAAGTGACGGTGACGGGCAAGGGCGCGAAGACCCGTACCGTGCCCGTCGGGGCTCGCGCCCGGGAAGCCTTGAAGAGATGGCTTGCCGCGAGGGCGAGCCTCGCGGCCGCCGGCGAAAAGGCGCTCTTCGTCGGCGGGCGCGGCAGGCGCATCTCCGCGGCGGTCGTCGCCGCGCGGCTCAAGCGCTGGGCGCGCCTCGCCGGGACGCCCGGACGCGTGCATCCGCACATGCTGCGCCATTCGTTCGCCACGCACGTCCTGCAGTCCTCGCAGGACCTGCGCGCCGTCCAGGAGATGCTCGGCCATGCGAGCATCTCGACGACCCAGGTTTACACGCATCTCGACTTCCAGGCGCTCGCCAAGGTCTACGACGCCGCGCACCCCAGGGCACGGAAAAAGTGATTTCCCTGAAGGCGGGCCGCGAGAAGTCGCTGCGCCGCCGCCACCCGTGGATCTTCTCCGGCGCGATCGAGCGTGTGACCGGCAACCCCGGCCTCGGCGATACCGTCGAAGTCAAGGACAGCTCCGGCAAACTTCTGGCGCGCGCGGCCTACAGCCCGAAGTCGCAGATCCGCGCGCGCGTCTGGACCTTCGATCCGGAGGCGGACGTGGACGCGGCGTTCTTCCGGCAGCGCGTCATGCGTGCGCTCGCGCTGCGCGATGCGCTGCCGGCCGCGCGCCACAGCAACGCGCTTCGCCTGGTGCACGGCGAATCGGACGGGCTGCCCGGCCTGGTCGTCGATCGCTACGCCGACGTGCTGGTCGCGCAGTTCCTCGCCGCCGGCGTCGAGCGCTGGCGCGAGCCGATCCTCGACGCGCTGGTGGAGCTTTCCGGCTGCACCGCCGTGTACGAGCGCTCGGATGCCGAGACGCGCAAGCTCGAGGGGCTGGAAGCGCGAGTCGGCTTCGCGCGCGGCGACCGCGCCGCGAAGCGCTGCCCGATCATCGAGTACGGCCTCAACTTCCGGGTCGACGTGGAGCAGGGGCAGAAGACCGGCTTCTTCCTCGATCAGCGCGAGAACCGCCAGCGCGTGCGTGAGCTTGCCGCCGGCCGCGAGGTGCTCGACGGCTTCTCCTACACCGGCGGCTTCTCCATCGCGGCGCTCGCCGGCGGCGCGAAGCGCGTCACGGCCGTCGAATCCTCGAAAGACGCGATCCAGATCGCGCGCGAGAACCTCGCTGCGAATCCGCTCGACGGCGCGAAGGTCGAGTTCGCGCAGGCGGACGTCTTCGCCGAGCTGCGCAGGCTGCGCGACCAGGGGGCGAGCTTCGACCTCGTCGTGCTCGACCCGCCGAAGTTCGCGCCCACCGCCGCCCAGGCGAAGAACGCGGCGCGCGCCTACAAGGACATCAACCTGCTTGCCTTCAAGCTGCTGCGGCCCGGCGGGCTGCTCGCCACCTTCTCCTGCTCGGGCGGCGTCGACGCCGCGCTCTTCCAGTCGATCATCGCCGGCGCCGCGCTCGACGCGGGGGCCGAGGCGAAGATCATCGAGCACTTCGGCGCCGCCGCCGACCACCCCGTCGCCCTCGAATTCCCCGAGGGCGAATACCTGAAGGGCCTGCTCCTCCTCAAACCCTGATTAGAATCGCGCTATGCAAGAGGCGAACATGGTGCCGGTCACCATCCTGACCGGATTTCTGGGCAGCGGCAAGACCACGCTGCTCAACCGCATCCTCAAGGAGGACCACGGCAAGCGCATCGCCGTGATCGAGAACGAGTTCGGCGAGACCGGCGTCGACAGCGAGATCATCGAGAAGTCCGACGAGCAGATCGTCGAGATGAACAACGGCTGCATCTGCTGCACGGTGCGCGGCGACCTGATCCGCATCCTCGGCACGCTGAAGGAAAAGCGCGACCAGGGCGCGCTCAAGTTCGACCGCGTGGTGATCGAGACCACCGGCATGGCGGACCCGGGCCCGGTGGCGCAGACCTTCTTCACCGACGAGGAGATCGGCAACTACTACCTCCTCGACTCGATCATCACCCTGGTCGATGCGAAGCACGCGCCGAAGCAGCTCGACGAGTTCCACGAGGCGCAGGAGCAGGTCGGCTTCGCCGATCGCATCCTGATGTCGAAGACCGATCTGGTCCCGCCCGAGGAAGTCGACCAGCTTTCCAGAAGGCTGAGAAAGATGAACCCGCGCGCGCCGATCAAGCAGGTGCACTTCGGCAACGCGCCGATCGACGAGGTGCTCGACATCCGGGGCTTCAACCTGAACGCGATCCTCGAGCTCGACCCGAGCTTCCTCACCGACATCGCGCACGAGCACCACGACGAGGTGGAGTCGTTCGTCTTCAAGTCGGAGAAGCCTTTCGACGGCCAGAAGTTGGAGAACTTCCTGTCCGGCATGATCCAGGTGTATGGGCCGGACCTGCTTCGCTACAAGGGCGTGCTCTGGATGAAGGGCAACCCGCGGCGCGTTGTCTTCCAAGGCGTGCACATGATGATGGGCGGCGACCTCGGCAAGCCCTGGGCGAAAGGCGAGCGCAAGCAATCGGTGCTAGTGTTCATCGGCAAGAAGCTGCCCAGGGACATCTTCATCGCCGGCCTAGAGGAATGCCTCGCCAAGTAGCCGCACGGGTTCTTCTCATCCTCGCGGTGCTGCTCGCGCAGCACACGGCGCTCGCGCACGAGCTCTGGCACGCCGGCGGCGCGCCGTCGTCGCAGGACGGGAAAGGCCCGGTCGGCAAGACCCTCTGCGATCTGCACGATCTGCTCGGCAACGTGCTCGGCGGGGTGAGCGTTGCGAAGCTGCCGCTCGCGCTGCTTTCCTTCTCCGATGTCGGCTTCTTCGCCGTCACCGATTGCACGGCCGGAACCCGGCCGCTCGCCCCGCAGTCGCGAGGTCCCCCCGCGCTCTCCTGAAGCGGTTCACCGGCGCGCGCCGCTCGCGGCGCGCAAGGCTGTCCAGCATAGGAGATCGCAATGCATCGGTCATTGCTTCTCGCCGCGGCGCTTGCCGCGGCGGCGCCGCTCGCACGGGGGCAGCAGCCTTCCGACGCGACGCGCGAGCAGATCGAGGTGCTCAAGCAGCGCATCGACGACCTCGAAGCCCAGGTTCAGGCAGCGCAGGCGCGGCCGCAGGCCGCGAACGCGCTCAACCCGGGCATCTCGGCGATTCTGAACGGCGTGTATGCCAATCTCTCGCAGGAGCCGAAGACCTATCGCATCAACGGGTTCGTGCCGACGATGGGCGAGGTCGGTCCGCCGCCGCGCGGCTTGAGCCTCGGCGAATCCGAGCTCGGCTTCATCACCAACATCGATCCCTGGTTCCGCGGCACGCTGATCGCCGCGATCTCGCCTGACAGCGACTCGATCGGCGTCGAGGAGGGTTACCTCGAGACGCTGCGCCTGTCGCACGGCTTCTCGATCAAGGCGGGCCGTTTCTTCTCGGCGGTCGGCTACCAGAACCAGATCCACGCTCACGCCTGGGACTTCACCGACGCGCCGCTCGTCATGGACGCCTTTCTCGGCGGGCAGCTGCACGAGGACGGCGTGCAGCTGCGCTGGCTTGCCCCCACGGAAACCTACTGGGACATGGGCGTGGAGCTCGGCCGCGGCCGTGCGTTTCCCGCAAACCTCTCCGAGAGCGGCAAGAACGGCGCGGGCTCGGTGAACCTCTTCACCCACCTCGGCGGCGACGTCGGTCAAAGCTGGGCCTGGCAGGCGGGACTCTCATACTTGCACACCGAGCCGAGCGACCGCGCGTTCGACGATCCGGTGTCCGGGGCTACCAACAGCTTCACCGGCAAGAGCAACACCTGGGCGCTGAGCGGCGTCGCGAAGTGGGCGCCGAACGGCAACGCGACTTACACGAACTTGAAGCTGCAGGGCGAGTACTTCCATCGCAAGGAAGACGGCACGCTCATATTCGACAGCCCGGGCAGCGCGGTGGCGAATCCCTATTCGTCCGCGCAATCGGGCTGGTATGCGCAGGCGGTCTACCAGTTCCTCCCAGCCTGGCGCACCGGCTACCGCTACGACCAGCTCGACTCCGGCGACGTAAACGTCGACACCTCGCTCTTCCCGGTGCTCTCGCCCTACAAGCCGAGAAAGCACACCGTGATGGTCGACTGGAGCCCGAGCGAGTTCAGCCGGATACGGCTGCAGCTCGCGCGCGATTATTCGCGCATGGACCAGCCCGACAGCCAGCTCTTCCTGCAGTACATCGTCAGCCTGGGCGCGCACGGCGCGCACACGTTCTAAGGAATGCTCATGAAATCGGCCATTGCGTTCTTGATATTTCTCTTCTGCACTCCGGCCATCGCGGCGGTCAACGTCTTCGCCTGCGAGCCGGAATGGGCCGCGCTCGCGGGCGAGCTGGGCGGCGACAAGGTGTCGACCTTCTCGGCCACGACCGCGCTCCAGGACCCGCACCACATCCAGGCGCGCCCGAGCCTGATCGCGCGCATCCGCAACGCGGATCTGCTCGTGTGCTCCGGCTCCGAGCTGGAGATCGGCTGGCTGCCGCTGCTGCTCACGCAGTCGGGCAACGCCCGCGTGCAGATCGGCTCGCCGGGCTATCTCGAAGCATCCCAGTACGTGCGCCGGCTCGAGGTGCCGCGCGTCCTGGACCGTTCGCTCGGCGACATCCACGCCGCGGGCAACCCGCACATCCAGACCGACCCGCGCAATATCGCCAAGGTAGCGGCCGTGCTTACCGAGCGGCTGGCGCAGATCGATCCCGGCAATGCCCGGGAATATCGCTCCAGGCTGGCGGATTTCCTGGCGCGCTGGCAGGCCGCCATCGCGCGCTGGCAGCAGCAGGCGGCTCGGCTGAAGGACGTGCCGATCGTCGAGCATCACAAAGGCTTCACTTATCTGATCGCCTGGCTCGGCCTGCGTGAAGTGGCCGACCTCGAGCCGCTCCCCGGCATCCCGCCGACGACCTCGCATCTCGCCGAGCTGGTCGAGCAGATGAAGCGCGCGCCGGCGAAGATGATCGTCTACTCGAGCTACGACGACCCGCGAGCGGCGCAGTTCCTCTCCCAGCGCACCGGCATTCCGGCGGTGATGCTGCCCTTCACCGTCGGCGGCACGGACCGCGCGAAAGACCTGTTCGGCTACTTCGACGACGTGATTGCCCGGCTGCTCGGTCCGCTGCAATGATCGACAGCGCGACCCTCGGCATCCTCTGGCCGGCGCTCGTCGCCGGCCTGCTCGTCACCGCGACCCACGTGCCGCTCGGCGTGCAGGTGCTTCGCCGCGGCATCGTGTTCATCGACCTCGCGGTGGCGCAGATCGCCGGGCTCGGCGTCATCGTCGCCGATTCGCTCGGCTTCGAGCCGCAGGGGCTCGCCGCGCAGGTCGCGGCGCTCGCCGCGGCGCTCCTCGGCGCGCTCGCCCTCAACTGGACCGACAAGCACTGGCCCCAGGTGCAGGAGGCGATCATCGGCGTGACGTTCGTGGTCGCGGCGAACGCGGCGATCCTGCTGCTCGCTTCCAATCCGCACGGCGCCGAGCACCTCAAGGACCTGCTGGTCGGGCAGATCCTGTGGGCCGATCCGGCGCGGCTCGCGGTCGTCGGCGTGGTCTATGCGGCGATCCTCCTGCTCTGGTTCGGCGTGCGCGAGCGCCTCGCCGGCGTCGGCTTCTATCTGCTCTTCGCCTGCGCCGTAACCGCCTCGGTGCAGCTCGTCGGCGTGTATCTCGTGTTCGCGACGCTGATAGTCCCCGCGCTCGCGACCCGGCACTTGACGCGGCGGCGCGTGGTCGTCGCCTACGCGCTCGGCGCCGCCGCGTATGCGCTCGGCCTCGGCCTGTCGCTTGTCTCCGATTTTCCGCCGGGTCCGCTCATCGTCTGCGTCATGACCGCGCTCGCGGCGCCGGTCTTCGTGCTGAAACGCGGCTCGGATAAGATAAGCTGAGCGCTTCCCGCGGCGCCTTGAAATCCGGCGCCGCGTCCTCAGGTAGGCTATTCGACTCCCATGGAAACCTTCCACGGTACCACCATCCTTTCCGTGCGCCGCGGCGCCGCCGTCGCCCTCGGCGGCGACGGGCAGGTGACGCTCGGCAACATCGTGGTGAAGGGCGGCGCGAAGAAGGTGCGCCGGCTGCACCACGACCGGATCCTCGCCGGCTTCGCCGGCGGCACCGCCGACGCATTCACGCTGTTCGAGCGCTTCGAGGCGAAGCTCGACAAGCACCAGGGCAACCTGATGCGCTCCGCGGTCGAGCTGGCCAAGGACTGGCGCACCGACCGCATCCTGCGGCGCCTGGAGGCGATGCTGGCGGTCGCCGACCGCGAGCATTCGCTCATCATCACCGGCGCCGGCGACGTGCTCGAGCCCGAGCACGGCATCGTCGCCATCGGCTCGGGCGGCCCTTACGCGCAATCGGCGGCGCGCGCGCTCCTTGACCACACGAGCCTCTCCGCGAAGGACATCGTCGACAAGGCGCTCGCCATCGCCGCCGACCTCTGCATCTACACCAATCACCAGCGCAGCATCGAAGTCCTCGAATAAAGGCGAATAAAGGGGTCAGAGCAATTTTTCAGTTACAAAAGCGCAGTCGCTGCGACGAGATTTGTTTCAGGAAAATTGCTCTGACCCCTTTTCAGGAGGTTGAGCAATGAGCGGCATGACGCCGCAGGAAATCGTCCACGAGCTGGACAAGTACATCGTTGGGCAGGGCCGGGCGAAGCGCGCAGTGGCGATCGCGCTGCGCAATCGCTGGCGCCGCCAGCAGGTGGCGGAGCCGCTGCGCCAGGAAATCACGCCGAAGAACATCCTGATGATCGGCCCCACCGGCGTGGGCAAGACCGAGATCGCGCGGCGCCTGGCGCGGCTGGCCGATGCGCCGTTCATCAAGGTCGAGGCTACCAAGTTCACCGAGGTCGGCTACGTCGGCCGCGACGTCGATACCATCGTGCGCGATCTGGTCGAGATCAGCGTCAAGCAGACGCGCGAGCAGGCGGTGCGCCGCGTGCGCACGCGCGCGCAGGAGGCGGCGGAGGAGCGCGTGCTGGACGTCGTCGCCGGATTCCGGGCCGGCGAAGCGGAGAGCCCCGCGCGCCAGACCTTCCGCAAGAAGCTGCGCGAAGGCCAGCTCGACGACAAGGAGATCGACGTCGAGGTGGCGGCGCTGCAGCCGCAGATGGAGATCCTCGCGCCGCCCGGCATGGAGGAGCTCACCTCGCAGATCCAGGGCATGCTCTCGGGCATCGGCGGCGGCAGGAAGCGTCTGCGCCGCATGAAGGTGCGCGAGGCGATGCAGGTCATCACCGATGAGGAAGCGGCGCGCCTGGTGAACGACGACGAGCTGAAGACGCGCGCCGTCGCCAACGCCGAGCAGAACGGCATCGTGTTCCTCGACGAGATCGACAAGATCACGAGCCGCGCCGAGGTGCAGGGCGCCGACGTCTCGCGCCAGGGCGTGCAGCGCGACCTGCTGCCGCTCGTCGAGGGAACGACGGTGACCACGAAATACGGCATGGTGCGCACCGACCACATCCTTTTCATCGCCTCGGGCGCCTTCCATCTCGCCAAGCCCTCGGACCTGATTCCCGAGCTGCAGGGCCGCTTTCCGATCCGCGTCGAGCTCGACCCGCTCTCGGTCGAGGATTTCGAGCGCATCCTCGTCGCTACCGACGCGAGCCAGGTCAAGCAGTACTCGGCGCTGCTCGCCACCGAGGGCCTGGAGGTCACTTTCACGCCGCCCGCCATCCGGCGCATCGCCGAGATTGCCTGGCAGGTGAACGAGAAGACGGAGAACATCGGCGCCCGGCGGCTCTCCACGGTGCTCGAGAAGCTGCTCGAGGACATCTCCTTCGACGCCGGCAAGCGCGGTCCCGGACGGGTGGAGATCGACGCGGCGTACGTCGACCGGCGCCTCGGCGAGCTCGCTAGGGACGAGGATCTCGCGCGCTACGTGCTCTGAGCTCGGCGCGCCCTCTTGAAACGGCCTCGCCGGCCCCTATCTGGAAGGCTACGGGGCAAGAGCCCCAGGAAAGGAGACAGCCACATGGCGAATGTAACCCGCTTCGACCCGCTGAACGAGCTGGTCGACGACCTGTTCAAGGGCTTCTTCGTGCGCCCCGTCGCCTTCGAGGGCCGCGGCGAAGCGCCGCGCATGAAAGTGGACGTCGCCGAGAAGAACGGCGCCTACCAGATCAGCGCGGAGCTGCCCGGGGTCAGGAAGGAAGACATCCAGGTCACCATCGACGGCAACCAGGTCAGCCTGAGCGCCGAGGTGAAGCGCGAGAAGGAAGTGCCGCAGGACGAGCGCCTGCTCCACACCGAGCGCAGCTACGGCAAGGTGACGCGCAGCTTCTCGCTGCCGCAGGAAGTGGACGAGGCCAAGGCGGAAGCGAAGTTCCGCGACGGCGTGCTCGAGCTCACGCTGCCCAAGAAGGCAGCCGCCTCGCGCAAGCAGATCTCGATTCAGTAACGCCGATCGAGCTCGATCGAAGGGCCGGCGCCTCCGGGCGTTGGCCCTTTGTGTTTTAATGCGCCGAGAATGAACGCGCCGTTCCATCACAACCCCGAGGCGGCCGGCAAGGCGCGCGTTCTCGCCGAGGCGCTGCCCTACATCCAGCGCTTCCACGGCAAGACGATCGTCGTCAAGTTCGGCGGCAACGCGATGATCGAGGAGGAGCTGAAGGCCGGCTTCGCTCACGACGTGGTGCTGCTCAAGCTCGTCGGCATGAACCCGGTGGTGGTGCACGGCGGCGGGCCGCAGATCGAAGAGCTGCTCGCGCGGCTCGGCAAGAAGGGCGAGTTCGTGCAGGGCATGCGCGTCACCGACGCCGAGACCATGGACGTGGTCGAGATGGTGCTCGGCGGCCAGGTGAACAAGGAGGTGGTCGAGCTCGTCAACCAGGCGGGCGGCAGCGCGGTCGGCCTCACCGGCCAGGACGGCGCCTTCATCCGGGCGCGCAAGATGGTTCTCTCCTCGAAGGAGAACGGACGCATCGATCTCGGGCAGGTGGGCGAGATCGAGTCGATCAACCCGTCGGTCATCCGCGCGCTCGAGGCCGGCGGCTTCATTCCGGTGGTCGCGCCGATTGCCACCGGCGCCGACGGCACCACGTACAACATCAACGCCGATCTGGTCGCCGGCAAGCTCGCCGAGGTGCTCGGCGCCGAGAAGCTGATCGTCATGACTAACACGCCGGGCGTGCTCGACAAGGACGGGCGGCTGCTCACCGGCCTCACGCCGAAAAAGATCGACGACCTGGTGAGCAAAGGCGTGATCTCCGGCGGCATGCTGCCGAAGATCGGCTCGGCGCTCGATGCGGCGCGGAACGGCGTGAAAAGCGTGCACATCATCGACGGGCGTGTGCCGCACGCGCTGCTCCTCGAGGTGCTTACCGACCAGGGCGTCGGCACCCTCATCCGCTCCAAGTAGTGAGAATCGCCCGCCTCCCGCCGTCGCGGCGGGTGTGGATCTTCGATCTCGACAACACGCTGCACGACGCGCGGGCGCGGATCTTTCCGGACATGCACCGGCAGATCAACGAGTACCTGCAGCGCTACTTCGGCGTCGACGCGGCCGGCGCGGACGCGATCCGCGAGCGGTTCTGGCGCACCTACGGCACGACGCTGAACGGCCTGATGCGCCACCACGGCGCCGATCCGCGGCACTTCCTGCGCGAGACGCATTTCTTTCCGGAGCTCGCCGACATGGTGGTGCGGGAGAACGCGCTGAAGCACGCGCTCGAGCGGCTGGGCGGCACGAAGCTCGTCTTCTCGAACGCCCCTCGCCACTACGTCGAGGAAGTGCTGCGCGCCATCGGGCTGTGGCGCTATTTCGAGGCGGTCTACACCATCGAGGACGCGCGGTTTCGCGGCAAGCCCGCCCTGCACGGCTTCCACAGGCTGCTTCGCAACCACCACCTCGACCCGCATCGCTGCACCTTCATCGACGACGCGCTGCAAAACCTGCGCTCGGCGCACCGCCTCGGCATGTCGACGGTGTGGGTAAGCGACGCCCGCCGGCGGGTGCCCTTCGTCGACTTGCGCGTGCGCTCCGTGGTCGAGCTGCCGCGCCTAGTCTTCCGCTACGGCTGAGTCTAGAATCGAAAGTTAAGAATCACTTTTCCTACTTCCCTTGCCCCGCGCAAAAGGCGAACGCCGGCTGGAGATCCTGAAGGCCCTCGCGCAGATGCTCGAGGCGCCCAAGTGGGAGAAGATCACCACCGCCGCGCTCGCCGAGAACCTCGGCGTATCGGAGGCCGCGCTGTACCGCCATTTCGCCTCCAAGGCGCAGATGTACGAAGGCCTGATCGAGTTCATCGAGAGCTCCGTCTTCACCGTCGCCAACCGCATCACCCAGGACGAGTCCGACGGCCGTCGCCAGGCGGAGAAGCTCACCGAGATGCTGCTCGCCTTCGCCGAGAAGAATCCCGGGATGGTGCGCGTCATGACCGGCGACGCGCTGGTCGGCGAGCATGAGCGCCTGCAGGCGCGCATGAACCAGTTTTTCGATCGCTTCGAGGCGACGCTCAAGCAGTCGCTGCGCCTCGCCGAAGAGGGCGACGCCGCAGGCCGCGCCGGCGCCATGGTGCGCTACGCGATCGGCTGCATGCACCAGTACGGCAAGAGCGGCTTCGCCAGGAAGCCGACCGAGAGCTACTCAGCGCAGCGCAAGTACCTGCTGTCCTAGGATTTGCTGCAAACGGCGCACGAAGGGTCCTTCGCCACCTTCATCGTGCGCCACTCGGAGGCCTTCGCGTCGATCACCATCAGGCGGCCGGAAAGCGGCTCGCCGATGCCGGCGAGGAGCTTGATCGCTTCCATCGCCTGCATCGCGCCGACTACGCCGGTCAGCGGCGCGAGCACGCCCATGGTGGAGCACTGCACTTCCTCGAACTCGCCTTCCTCGGGAAACAGGCACGAGTAGCAGGGCGAGCCGGGCTGCGAGAGATCGAACACCATCACCTGCGCATCGAAGCGCATCGCCGCGCCCGAGACGAGCGACTTCCGATAGCGAACACAGGCGCTGTTGAGCGCGTGGCGCGTGGCGAAGTTGTCGGAGCAGTCGAGAACGACATCCGCCTCGGCGACCCACTCGTCGAATTCGGAAACCCGCTTCTGCAACGCCACGACGGCGACCTCCGGATTGACCTGCTGCAGAGCTCTGCGAGCGGCGTCGACTTTCGGCGTGCCGACCGAGTCGGCGCGATAGAGGATCTGCCGCTGCAGGTTGGTGAGGTCGACGGTGTCGCCGTCGGCGAGCGTGAGGCGCCCGATGCCGGAAGCGGCGAGATAGAGCGCCGCGGGACAGCCGAGGCCGCCCGCGCCGACGATCAGCGCCGAGGCAGCGCGCAGCTTCTCCTGCCCCTCCACCCCGAACTCCGGCAGGAGGAGGTGGCGGCTGTAGCGGAGAAGCTGCTCGTCGTTCAGCTAATTCTTAGTTCGGCTTGGACGCGCTCGCCGCAGGCTGCTGCTGGGCGATGGTGGGCGACTGCTGCTGCACCGGCTCGCCCTTGAGGTAGGCGAGCGCCTGCTGCAGCTGGAAGTCGTCCTTCGAGCCGTAGTCGGTGGGCTTCTGCTCGGCGGGGGCCGGCGGCTTGGGCCGCGCCACCGCGGCGTCCTTCTTCGGATCCTGCTGCATCTGCGCGCGCGTGTTCTCGAGGTGGCGCTGCAGGTCGGCCTCGCGCACCCGGATCGCGGTGTCGCTCGGATCCTCGACCACGATGTCCGGCGTGATGCCGAGCGCCTGGATCGAGCGCCCGCTCGGCGTGTAGTAGCGCGCGGTGGTGAGCTTGATCGCGGTGTTGTTGCCGAGCGGCATGATGGTTTGCACCGAGCCCTTGCCGAAGGTCTGCGTGCCGATGATCTTGGCGCGCTTCGAGTCCTGCAGCGCGCCGGCGACGATCTCCGAAGCGGAGGCCGAGCCGCCGTTCACCAGCACCACCATCGGCACGGTCTTCACCGCCGCCGGCAGGCTCTTCAGGATGTCGTCGCCGCGGCGCGCATAGTCGTCGGGCACGGCGTAGAACTTCTTGCGCGAGTCCTCGGCGCGGCCGTCGGTCGAGACGACCAGCGATTTCGCCGGCAGGAACGCGGCGCTCACCGCGACGGCGCCGTGCAGCAGGCCGCCCGGGTCGTTGCGCAGGTCGAGCACCAGTCCCTTCACCGGGCCCTGCTTGAAGAGCGAGTCGAGCTGCTTGACCAGGCCCTCGGGCGTCTGCTCCTG
>DASQYN010000551.1:0-4361 GCA_035639215.1 Burkholderiales bacterium | reverse complement strand
GAAAAGGGGTCAGAGCAATTTTCCTGAAATGAATCGTCGCTCAGCGCGCGCCGATTTGTTACCGGAAAATTGCTCTGGCCCCTTTTTCTGAGCCGCGCTCCTGCGGACAATGGAAAGCACATGGCCACGGCAAGCCGCACGCCCATTTACGGGGAGCACGTCGCCGCCGGGGCGAAGCTCGTCGACTTCGCCGGCTGGGAGATGCCGCTTCACTACGGCTCGCAGATCGAAGAGCACCAAGCGGTGCGCCGGGACGCCGGCGTCTTCGATGTCTCGCACATGCTCGTCCTCGATATCGAAGGCGAGGGTGCGCGCGCGTTTCTTCGCCGCGCGCTCGCGAACGACGTCGCGCGGCTGCGGCGTCCGGGCAAGGCGCTCTACTCCTGCATGCTCGGCGAAGACGGCGGCATCCTGGACGACCTTATCGTCTACTGGCTGGGCGGCGAGCGCTATCGCGCCGTCGTGAACGCGGCGACGGGAGCCGGCGACCTCGCCTGGCTGGAGCGGAGCCGCAGCGGCGACGTGCACATCCGGTCACGGCGCGATCTCGCCATGCTGGCGGTGCAGGGGCCAAACGCAAGAGAAAAGGCATGGCTCGCGTTTCCCTCGATCAAGGATTCGACCCAGCCGCTCGAATCCTTTGTCGGGGTCGAGACGCAGGAGATGTTCGTCGCACGCACCGGATACACGGGGGAAGACGGCTTCGAGCTTCTGCTGCCGGCCGAGCGCGCCGCGGAGGCCTGGCGGCGGCTCCTCGCCGCCGGCGTGCGGCCCTGCGGGCTCGGCGCGCGCGACACGCTGCGCCTGGAGGCGGGCTTGCTGCTCTACGGCCAGGACATGGATGCGGGCGTGACGCCGCTCGAATGCGGGCTCGCCTGGACGGTCGAGCGCAGGAGCGACCGTGATTTCGTCGGGCAAAGCGCGCTCGTCTCGCGCCCCATGCGCTTTCAGACGCTCGGCCTCGTCCTCGAGACGCTCGCCGGCGTTCTGCGTTCTCACCAGACCGTGGACACGAGCGACGGCCAGGGCGTCGTGACGAGCGGTAGCTACTCGCCGACGCTCCGCACTGCGATAGCGCTCGCGCGCGTGCCGCTCGGCTGCCTGCCGGGCGGCCGCGCGCAGGTGAGCGTGCGAGGCAAGGCGCTCGGCGCGCGCATCGTGAAGCCGCGGTTCGTACGCCACGGCAGGATTCTTGTCTAAGCGACACCCACGGGACCGCCAATGAAGACACCGGACGAGCTGCGCTACACGAACACCCACGAATGGGTGCGCAAGGAAGCCGACGGAACGGTGAGCGTCGGCATCACCGACCACGCGCAGGATGCGCTCGGCGAGCTGGTCTACGTCGAGCTCCCCGTGGTGGGCAAGCTGGTGCTGGGCGGCGACGCCTGCGCGGTGGTCGAATCGGTGAAGGCGGCCTCCGACGTCTACGCGCCGCTCGCCGGAGAGGTCGTCGCGGTCAACAGCGCCCTGAAAGAGGCGCCCGGCGAGCTGAACAAGGATCCGTACGGCACATGGCTCTTCCGCCTCAAGCCGGCGGCGCAGGCCGATCTTTCCAAGCTGCTCGATGCGCAAGCCTACAAGAAGGCGTTTACGTGACCCTGCAAGACAATTTTGCATCGCGCCACATCGGCCCCGACGACGCCGAAGTGCGGGAGATGCTCGGGCTCCTGAAGCTCGATTCGCTCGAAGACCTGGTCGCGCGCGCGCTGCCGGCCGCGATCCGCCAGAAGACGCCCCTCGAGCTGCCGGCGGCGCGCACGGAGGCCGAAGCGCTCGCAGAGCTTCGCGCGCTCGCGCTGCGCAACGAGCTCTGGCGCAGCTACATCGGCATGGGCTACTGCGCGACCTTCACTCCCCCGGTCATACAGCGCAACGTCATCGAGAACCCCGGCTGGTACACGCCCTATACGCCCTACCAGGCGGAGATCTCGCAAGGCCGGCTCGAGGCGCTCGCCATTTTCCAGCAGATGCTGATCGACCTCACCGGGCTGCCGGTCGCGAACGCGTCGCTCCTCGACGAGGCGACAGCCGCCGCCGAGGCGATGGCGCTCATCCTGCGTGCAACGCAGGGCGCGGGCAAGGCGTTTTTCGTCGACGCCGCGTGCCACCCGCAGGTGATCGCGGTGATCCGCACGCGGGCACGCTGCCTCGGCATCCCGGTGATCGTGGGCGATGCCGCCTCCGAGCTCGATCCGGCGCGCGTCTTCGGCGCTCACCTGCAATACCCCGACACGTGCGGCCGCGTCTTCGATCTCTCGGCTCTCATCTCGAGAATCCACGACCAGGCGGGCCTCGTGTCGCTCGGCGTCGACCCGCTCGCGCTCGTGCTCCTCAAGTCTCCGGGCGCCCTCGGGGCGGACGTGGCGATCGGCTCGGCGCAGCGCTTCGGCGTGCCGCTCGGCTACGGCGGGCCGCACCCGGGATTTCTCGCCGCGCGCGGCGAGCTCCTGCGCCAGATGCCGGGCCGCATCGTCGGCCTCACCCACGACGCGGCCGGCCGCGCGGCGTTCCGCATGGCGCTGCAGACGCGCGAGCAGCACATCCGGCGCGAGAAGGCGACGAGCAACATCTGCACTTCCCAGGTATTGCTCGCGAACGTGGCGGCGTTCTACGCGGTGTGGCACGGCCCCGAGGGCCTGCGCCGCATCGCGCTGCGCACGCACGCGATGGCGCGCCTGCTCGCGCAAGCGGTCGAGCCGGAGCTAGGAGCCTATTTCGATACGTTGGTCTTCAAGGTGGTTGAAGCCGCGGTGCGCGCACGCGCGCAAACGCGGCGCATGAACCTGCGCTACTTCGGCGACGGCAGGGTGGGCGTCACCGTGGACGAGACGACCGGCATGGCCGACGTCGCCGAACTGGCGTGGGTCCTGACGGGAGAACAATTCGCCGAGAAATCGGCGCCTGCGGGTCCGCACGCGATTCCGCAGGCGCTGCTGCGCAACGACGCGATCCTCACCCATCCCGTCTTTCACGCGTGCAAGAGCGAAACGGCCATGCTGAGGTTTCTCAAGCGCCTCGAGAACAAGGACTATTCGCTCGTGCACGGCATGATCCCGCTCGGCTCGTGCACCATGAAGCTGAACGCCGCCGCCGAGATGGCGCCGATCTCGTGGCCGGAATTCGCGAGCCTGCATCCGTTCGCGCCGCGGCGCCAGGCCGAAGGCACGCATCGCTTGCTCGCCGACGTGGCGCAGGCGCTCGAGGCGATCACCGGGCTGCCGAGCATGACGCTGCAGCCGAACTCGGGCGCGAACGGCGAGTTCGCCGGCCTGCTCGCGATCCGCAACTATCACGCCGCTCGCGGCGAGCACGGACGCGACGTCTGCCTGATCCCGACCTCGGCGCACGGCACCAACCCGGCGTCGGCGCACATGGCCGGGCTCCAGGTGGCGCTCGTCGCCTGCGACGCGCACGGCAACATCGACCTCGCCGATCTGAAGGCGAAGCTCGCCCAGCATGGCAAGCGCGTGGCTGCGCTGATGCTCACTTATCCGTCCACGCATGGCGTGTTCGAGGAAGCGGTGAAGGAGGTGTGCGAGGCCGTGCACGCCTCGGGCGCGCAGGTCTATCTCGACGGCGCGAACCTGAACGCGCTCGCCGGCTACTCGCGCGCCGCCGAGTTCGGCGCCGACATCTGCCACATCAACCTGCACAAGACCTTCTGCATTCCCCACGGCGGCGGCGGCCCGGGAATGGGGCCGCTCGCCGTGGCGGCGCACCTCGCGCCCTTCCTGCCCTCGCATCCCGTCGTGCACGACGAAGGCCTCGATCCGCAAAACGGCACGGTGAGCGCGGCGCCGTGGGGCAGCGCGCTCATCGTGGCGATCTCGTGGATGTACCTGCGGATGATGGGCGCCGAAGGCATCCGGCGCGCCACCGCCACGGCCATCCTCGGCGCGAACTACGTCGCGGCGCGGCTCAAGGATCACTGGCCGGTGCTCTACACCGGCGCGCGCGGGCTGAACGCGCACGAATGCATCTTCGACCTGCGCCCGCTCAAGGAGCGCTACGGCGTCACCGCGGAGGACGTCGCCAAGCGCCTCATTGACTACGGTTTCCACGCGCCGACGCTGGCGTTCCCGGTGCACGAGACCCTGATGTTCGAGCCCACTGAGAGCGAGCCGAAGGCGGAGCTCGACCGCTTCTGCGATGCGATGATCGGCATCCGCGCCGAGATCGCCGAGGTCGAGTCCGGCAAGGCGTCGCGCGACAAGAACGTCCTGAAGGGCGCGCCACACTCTGCGGAGGTCCTGACGGCGGATGCCTGGGACCGCCCGTACTCGCGGCACCACGCGGCCTACCCGATGCCGTGGGTCCGCGCGCACAAGTTCTGGCCCGCCGTCGGCCGCTTGAACCAC
>DASQYN010000550.1:0-10477 GCA_035639215.1 Burkholderiales bacterium | reverse complement strand
GCCGGCCGCCGCCCCGCCATCGTCTACACCCCCACCCGCAAGCAGGCCGAGAGCGTCGCCCGCATGCTCAAGCGCTTCTACCCCGCCGAGGCGTACCACGCCGGCATGGACTCCGCCGCGCGCGACCGCGTGCAGTCCGGCTTCCTCGAGGGCCGCACCGAGGTCATGGTCGCCACCATCGCCTTCGGCATGGGCATCGACAAGCCCGACGTGCGCTTCGTCGCGCACCTCGACCTGCCGAAGAGCATCGAGGGCTACTACCAGGAGACCGGCCGCGCCGGCCGGGACGGCCTGCCGGCGGATGCCTGGATGGCCTACGGCCTGGGCGACGTGGTTCAGATGCGCCGCATGATCGAGCTCTCCGAGGGTGGCGAGGAGTTTCGTCGCGTCTCTTACGCCAAGCTCGACGCGCTGCTCGGCCTGTGCGAGACCGCGGGCTGCCGGCGCGTGCGTCTGCTCGCCTATTTCGGCGAAGCCGCGGGCCCGTGCGGCAATTGCGACAACTGCCTCGAGCCGCCGCAAACCTGGGACGCGACCGAAGCGGCGCGCAAGGCCCTTTCGTGCATCTATCGCACCGGGCAGCGCTTCGGCGCCGCGCACCTCACCGACGTGCTGCTCGGGCATGCGAGCGAGCGCGTGCAGCAGTGGGACCACGACAAGCTGAGCGTCTTCGGCATCGGTGCCGACCTGGACGAGGCGGCGTGGCGCGTCGTCTTCCGTCAGCTCGTCGCTCTCGGGCTTGCGGCGCCGGACCACAGCGCCTACGGCGGCCTGCGCCTCACCGAGGCGAGCCGCGCGGTACTGAGGGGCGAGCAGCGCGTCGTCATGCGCGAACAGAAGCGCTCTTCGCGAAGGACGAAGAAGCAGAGAGCGTCCGCGGCGCCCGCCGATCCGCTCTTCGCCCGCCTCAAGGCGTGGCGCAGCGAGCAGGCGCGCGCTCTGTCGGTGCCGCCCTACGTCGTCTTCCACGACGCCACGCTCTCCGCCATCGCCGCCGCACGTCCGGGCGACCTCGCAACGCTGTCCTCCATCGCCGGCATCGGCACGAAGAAGCTCGAGCGCTACGGACCCGCGCTCCTGGAAATTCTCCGTTCGTCAGGGGAATAAAGCGTGTTTAGGGGGCCCGTCTGAAAAGGCGTAGAGTCTCCGGCACTCAGGGGGGGGGACGTGAGAGCCAAGAGACGATCGCTTCTTCTTGCCGCTGCCGGCATTGGACTTGCGGCGCCCTATCGCGCCTTCGCGCAACCGCGTGCCAGAGCGCGTCGGTTCGAAATCATCATGGCGACAGGGCGAACGAAGGAATACGCCGCCGCAGTTGATGGACTCGTGGGAGTGCTTGGTGCGCAGGGTTGGAAACGCGGCGACAACCTGGTTATCGAAGAGCAGTGGTCGGCCGGTGGTAAAGCGAAAGCGCAGGTCGCGGTGCAGCAAGTGCTGACGCGCGCCCCCGATGTCGTGCTGGGCCAATCCTTGGAGGTCATTCAAGCGCTGCAAGCCGCGACGAAGACGGTCCCGATCGTATTCGTACATGTTGCTGATCCCGTAGCCGGGGGGCTGGTCTCGAATCTGGCACGCCCCGACGGAAACATTACAGGCGTTACCAACACGGAGCCGTCGATCGGCGGCAAGTGGCTTCAACTGCTGAAGGAGATGGCGCCGCAAGCCACGCGGGTGGCGATGCTAGTCCATCCCGACACTCAACCCGATGGCGGCGAGATGTTCCTTCGGCCATTCGCTACCGCGGCACGGACTCTCGGCGTTGCCACGGTGCCGGGAACGGTGCGCGGTTTGGCGGACATCGAGGCTTTGATTGCCGATCTCGGGGCGAAGCGTAACGGCGGGCTCGTGGTAATGCCGGATGCGTTCTTCGCCGGCTTGAGCACCAGGATCGTTTCGCTCGCCCAGAAATTCGGCGTGCCGGCTGCCTATCCCTACCGCTATTACGTAGAGCAAGGCGGGCTGCTCAGCTACGGCGTCAATAACGTCGACCTGTTTCGGCAGGCCGCAACCTACATCGACCGCCTATTGCGGGGCGCAAAGCCGGCAGACCTGGCAGTACAGCAGGCTTCGCGGTTCGAGCTCGTGATCAACAAGAAGACGGCCAAAGCGCTCGACATCACCCTCCCTCAGTCGATCCTTTTGCGCGCGGATGGAGTGATCGGATGACCACTCCTGGCGGCAAGCGGACACGACGCGAGTTCTTTCGGCTTCTCGGCTGCGGTGTGGTCCTCTTGCCGTTTCATGCCCATTCACAGCAGTCCGGCCGAATGCGGCGGGCCGGGGTGTTGATGAACATAGCGTCCGATGATCCGCAAGGGCGGCTCGGCGTCGCCGCATTCCAGGAAGCACTACAGCTTTCCGGATGGAGCGAAACCAATCTTCGGATCGACATCCAATGGGGTACCAACGATCTCGACCGCCAGCGGAAGAACGCAGCGCAATTGGCGGCACTTGCCCCGGAAGTGATCCTAGCAAGCGGCACGGTGAGCGTTCTTGCCATTCAGCATGTCGCGAAGGCCATACCCGTCGTGTTCGTGCGCGTCGCAGATCCGCTAGGTGCCGGTTTAGTAGATAACCTCGCTCAGCCCGGCGGGACGGTTACAGGGTTCATGTTGTTCGAGTACAGCCTGAGTGGGAAATGGCTGGAGCTCCTGAAAGAGGTGGCGCCCCGGGTCACACGAGTGGCTGTTCTTCGTGATGCGCAAAATCCTGCCGGGATGGCACAGTTTGGTGTGATTCAAGCGACATCGCGAATGGTCGGGGTGGAGGTCATCCCAGTCAGCGATCGCAATGTCGACGAGCTTCAGCGTGCTATCGGGAGTTTTGCGCAATCACCGAAGGGTGGCCTCATTGCAACAGCCACTGCGACGTCATCGGTTCATCATGATGCCATCGTCAAACTCGCGGAGCGGTACAAACTACCCGCCGTCTATGCGGACCGTCTTGACGGGGCCTTGATCTCGTATGGACCTGACCGCGTCCATCAGTTCCGGCTCGCTGCCGGGTACGTCGGCCGCATTCTCAAAGGTGAAAGACCGGGTCGTCTACCAGTTCAAGCGCCGACGAAGTACGAGTTGGTGGTCAATCTTAGGACCGCGAAAGCACTCGGGCTTTCTGTGCCGCCATCCTTGCTTGCTCGCGCTGATCAGGTAATCGAATAACGAGCCCGGGCCCAGGTCCTTCCATATTTGCGATGTCTGCACCGACAGACGGCCGGGGGGACGGCTCCCTTTCACATCCCCCCGGCCCCTGGGATTCTTTAGTGCGGATGAGCCAGCTATACGCCGAAGGCGTGTCCGGCTTCCGGCAGGGGCTTGCTCTGCGCGAAAACCTGGCTTTGCTCGTGGGAGAGGCTTTCGTCTATCGCGAGATACGCGCCGTAAGCCATGAATCCCGCCGCCACCGCCTGGCAGATCACAAGAATCGTCTCGAGCATGGCCGTCTCCTCTGTGTTTTGTGAAACTCTGGAGCGCAGTGTGCTTGGCCAGTGCGGGAGCCGTCTGTGCCGTGTGCTGGCGCGGGCGGGTGACAAATTCACCCAGGACGGGTTCGGGCTGCGTCCCCGAATTACGGGGTGCCGACCGGGGCGGCTTCGCCGAACTGCGGGCCGCTGGGCGGCGCGGGCTTGCGCGTGCTGGAGTAGAGGCAGTAGGCGTTCTTGCCCGCCTGCTTGGCGGTGTACATCGCCTCGTCGGCGTTCTCCATGAGCGTCGCCGCGTCGGTGGCGTCGTCGGGGAAGAGGCTGACGCCGAGGGTGGCCGAGACCTGGCGCTGCGCATCGCCGATGCCGGGATAGGGCCGGCGCAGCGCGTCGATCAGCTTGCCGAGCACGCGCTCGACGGCCGGCGTGTCGTGCACTTCCTCGAGCACGACGAAGAACTCGTCGCCGCCGAGGCGCGCCACGAGGTCGCTCGCGCGCACGCTGCGGCGCAGCCGCAGCGCCACTTCGACAAGGAAGGCGTCGCCGGCGGCGTGGCCGTAGCGGTCGTTGATCTGCTTGAAGCCGTCCAGATCGATGAACACGCCGGCGAGCCGGTTGCCGTGGCGGCGCGCGCGCTCGATGGCCTGCTCGAGCGCCGGGGCGAGGCTCACCCGGTTGGCGAGGCCGGTGAGCGGGTCGCTGTAGGCGAGCGAGGCGATGCGGCTGCGCGCCGCGGCGATCTCGGTGATGTCGCGGCCGACGCCGCGGTAGCCGAGGAACGTGCCGTCGGCCTCGAAGCGTGGCTGGCCGCTCACCGCGAAGTAGCGCGTGCCGCCCTCGGGCAGCGCGCGGGCGATCTCGAAGTCGCGGAACGGCAGGTGATCGTCGAGCATCGCCTTGTGCGCCTGCCAGCCGGCCTGGTCGGGGCTCGTGGAGGCGATCTCCCAGGGCGACTTGCCGACCATGCCGTAGCCGACCGGCGGCGCGGCGTAGTTCGGGCCGTGCACGACGCTCACCAGGCGATGCTGGGCGTCGCTTTCCCAGAAGAAGTCGCTCGAGAGCTGCGTCAGCCCGCGGAAGCGCGCCTCGCTGTCGCGCAGCGAAGCCTCGGCCTGCTGGCGCTGCAGGAACTGGCCGAACAGGCTGCCGAGCGCTGGCAGCGCGTCGAGCGAAGCCTGGTCGGGCTCGCCGACGCGCTGGCCCGAGAAGGAGAGCATGGCGACCGCGCGGCCCTGCGACATCACCGGGAAGGCGAGGGTGGCGAGCTTGCCGCGCTCGGGGCGCGGCGCGACGCCCGGCCGGCGCGGCAGGTCGGTCGACCAGACCGGTTTGCCCGCCTGCCAGAGCACGCGCGTGCCGCGCAGCAGCTGCTCGATCTCCTGCTCGCGTACATACCAGCCCTCGAGGAGCACGATCTCGCCGCTCGCGTCGTCGACGCGAAAGCAGCGCCCGGTATTCCAGCCCTCCAGCTCGCAGATGAGCCGCAGGCCGGCGCGCAGGCCGTCCGAGCTGCTCTTCGCCTGCGCGAGCGCGCCGGCGATCGCGTGCTCGAGCCGGCGCAGCTCCTCGGCGCGCTTCTGCCCCGTGACGTCCCGGCCGATGCCGCGATAGCCGAGGAAAGCGCCGCCGCGCTCGAACACCGGCTGGCCGCTGAGCGAGATCCAGACCACCCGGCCTTCGTCGGTAAGGCACTGGATCTGGAAGTCGCGGAAGGTGTCGTGGCGGCCGCGGCTCTCGCAATGCGCGGCCCAGGCCTCGGCGCTCAGGTTGAGCGCCTGGCTCTCCCAGTGCGGATGGGCGAAGAACGCGACCGGGTCGAAGCCGGCCGTCCCGGGGGCGTGCGTGGAGACGGAGATAAAGCGGAACTCCGTATCCTGCTCCCAGGTCCAGTCGGCGAGCAGCTCGATCAGGCCAGAGGCGGCCTCGTCCATTTCTGCCGGGTCCTCATGGGCGCGCGGCGGCGGCGGCATGGATCTACCAATCTCCATGCCCATTCCGTAAGTTAGCTTGCAACTCCCCCTCGTCGTCGGGAATAGGCGACAAGGCTCCAGCTTAGATTTTTTTTGCGCCGCTGGCGAGCGGCCCAGGGGTAAAAAGAGCTATTGGTTCGCCGACGCCGCGCAGCCGGTGGCGGCCGAGCGAGCGCAAGGGAGGAGACAGGTAGCGCGCCACCGCCTCGGAGACGAGCAGCGGCGCGCCGAGGTCCTTGCACAGCGCCTCGATGCGAGCCGCCTCGTTCGCCGCCGCGCCGATGACCGTGAACTCGATGCGCGACGGGGTGCCGACGTTGCCGTAGAGCACGTCGCCGAGGTGCAGGCCGATGCCGAAGCGAAGCGGCCGGCTGCGCCGCGCGTTGAGCTCGTCCATGCGCGCCATCGCTTCGTTCGCCGCCGCGAGCGCCCGCTCGCAGGCGTCGCCCGGCGAGCCGTCCACCGGGAAGATGGCGAGCGCCGCGTCGCCGATGAAGCGCAGCACCTCGCCCTTGCGCTCGAGCACCGGCCCGAGCACGCATTCGAAGAACTCGTTCAGCAGCCGCAGGAACTCGCCCCGGCTCATCGAGTCGGCGAGCACCGTCGAGTCGCGCAGGTCGCAGAACCAGAGCACGGCACGGATCTCCTCCCCGTCGCCGCGGCGGATCTGCCCGGCGAGCACCTTCTCGCCCGCATGCCCGCCCAGATAGGCGTCGAGGATGTTGTGCGTCTTGCGCAGGAGCGCGTAGATCTCGGCGATGCGCGCGAGCGCCGGCGCGAGGCTGCGCAGCGCGCGCACCTCGCCGTCGCTGAAGCCCCCGGGGCGGCGGGTGGCGAAGCTGGCGGCGTGCACCTCGCCGTTCACGAACGGCAGGGGCAGGGCGAGAAAATCGGTCACCTGCTCCTTCAGCAGATCTTCCAGCACCGGGAAATCGATCGGACAGGCCGGGTCGGCGAGGCGGCGGCGCACCTCGACGTGCTGGAAGAAAACGACGCGGATCGGGCTTTTCAGGAACTGCTCCGACTCGAGCAGGTCGTAGGCCGCCTCGCCGACCTCGACGCTGTCGCGGTCTTCCTGCCATATGAAGCTGCGGCCGAGCACGTTCGGGTGGAGCGTGCGCACGAAGACCGCCACGCGGTAGAGCGAGACCCCCTGCGCGCGCACCCGGCGGCAGAACTCGAGCAGCACCTCCTGCGGCAGGCGGGTCGGGGGCGCGCCGTCGACCAGCCAATCGACGACCGGCCGCACGTCAGGGCTCAAGCACCAGCCCCTCGCGCGCCACCACCGAGCCGGGCAGCCGGCGCGCCACCTCGCGCGCGATGCCGTCCAGCATGTCGTCGTCATGGTCCGGGTCGTGGTGGAAGACGACGAGGCGCCGCGCGCGCGCCGCCTGGCAAAGGCGCACGCCCTCCTGCCACGTCGAGTGTCCCCAGCCGACGAACCGGGGGTACTCGTCGTCGGTGTACATGCAGTCGTAGATCACGAGGTCCGCGTCGGCGATCAGCCCGAGCACGCTGCGATCGAGGTTGCCCGGCACGTGCTCGGTGTCGGTGACGTAGCAGAGCGAGCGGCCTTCGTACTCGATGCGGTAGCCGGTCGCGCCGTCGGGATGGTTGAGCGGCGCGGTGCGCAGCGTAATGCCCGGCGCCGGCGAGAGCGTCTCGCCGGCGCGGAAATCGCGGTACTCCAGGCCCGAGCGGAACACTTCGGGCGGCACCGGGAAGAGCGGCGACATCATGAACTCGGCGAGCACGCGGCGCAGGTTCATCGCGCCCGAGAGATGCCCGGCCCAGAGGCGGAAGCGGTTCTGCGGCTGGAACAGCGGCTTGAAGAAGGGCAGGCCGCAGACGTGGTCGAAGTGCGTGTGGGTGAAGAACAGATCCGACTCGACGCGGCCGCCTTCGAGCCCGCGGCCGAGATAGCGCAGCCCGGTGCCGGCGTCGAACAGCAGCAGGCGCTCGCCGCAGCGCACTTCGAGCGAGGAGGTGTTGCCGCCGTAGCGGGCGGTGCTCGCCCCCGCGCAGGCGATGCTGCCGCGCACGCCCCAGAAGCGCACGGAGAACGACATTGGCCCACTATACCGCCGCGGACTGCGCGGTGCGGCTCTGCCTGTAAGATTCGCTCCTTAGAGAGCTCCGTGGACCGCAGCCTTTTCCGCTTCATCCTGCGCTACAGCCGGCGCGACCAGCTGCTGATCGTGCCGCTCGTGCTCGGCTCGATGGTGGTGTACTACCTGTCGCTCGACCTGCCGAAGACCATCATCAACCAGGCGATCCAGGGCGCGAGCTTCCCGCACTCGGACTCGGTCAAGCACTTCCTCGGCGTCGACCTGACGCGCATCCCGTACCTGTTCGCGCTGTCGGCCGTGTTCCTCGGCCTGATCGTGCTGAACGGCTGGCTCAAGTTCCAGATCAACACGATGAAGGGCTGGATGGGCGAGCGCATGCTGCGCCGGCTGCGCTACGCGCTCTTCGACCACATCCTGCGCTTCCCGCTGCGGCGCTTCCGCCGCGTGAAGAGCGCCGAGATGGCGACCATGATCAAGGACGAAGTGGAGCCGCTCGGCGGCTTCATCGGCGAGGCGATCATCACGCCGCTCTTCCTCGGCGGGCAGGCGCTCACCGCCATGGCCTTCATCCTCTACCAGCACGTCGTGCTCGGCCTGGTGGCGCTCGGGGTGGTGCTGCTGCAGGCGATCGTCATCCCGCGCCTGCGGCGGCGCCTGCTGGTGCTCAGCCGCGAGCGGCAGCTCACCGCGCGGGCGCTCGCCGGGCGCATCGCCGAGTGCGTCGACGGCATCGCCGAGATCCATGCCCACGACACCTCGAATTACGAGCGGGCGGAGATCTCGGCGCGGCTCGGCACGATCTTCCGCATCCGCTTCGAGCTCTACCAGCGCAAGTTCCTGGTCAAGTTCCTGAACAACTTCCTCTCGCAGGTGACGCCGTTCCTCTTCTACACGGTGGGCGGCTACCTGGTGATCGTCGGGCGCCTCGACATCGGCGCGCTGGTCGCCGTCATCGCCGCCTACAAGGACCTGCCCGGCCCGGTGAAGGAGATCATCGACTGGGACCAGCAGCGCCTCGACGTCGAAATCAAGTACGGCCAGGTGGTCGAGCAGTTCAGCGCCGAGGAGGTGGCGCCGGCCGAGCTGCAGGCGCCGCTCGAATCGCCGCGCCTGCCGCATGACGGCCGGCTCAAGCTCGCCTCGGTGAGCCTCGCCGACGACACCGGGACGCGGGGCATCGACGAGGTGTCGTTCGAGGCGCCGCTCGACGAGCACATCGCCGTGCTCGGCCGGCAGGCCGCCGGGCCGAGCGAGCTCGCGCAGCTCGTGGCGCGCCTCATGCCGCCGACCACCGGCCACATCGAGATCGGCGGCATGGACATCACGCGCGCGCCCGAGGCGGTCACCGGCCGCGCCATCGCCTACGTCGGCTCGCCCGCCTATCTCTTTCCTGCGTCGGTGCGCGAGAACGTGCTCTACGGCCTCAAGCACCGCCCGGTGCGCGAGCTGCGCTACGAGGGCGAGGCGGCGCGCGAGCGCGAGTTCCAGAAGCAGGAAGCGCTGCGCACCGGCAATACCGATCTCGACATCAACGCCGACTGGGTGGACTACGAGGCGGCGGGGGTCGCCGGACCCGAGGCGATGGACGCGCGCATCGTCGAGCTGCTGCGCGTCGTCGACCTCGAGGAGACGATCTTCGAGCTCGGGCTGAGGAGCCCGGCGCACGGCGAGCGGGCGAGCATGGTCGCCGAGCGCGTGCTGCACGCGCGCGAGCGGATGCGCGAGCGCCTCGCCGCGCTGAAGGTCGCCGACTGGGTGGAGCGCTTCGATGTCGCTCGCTACAACCGCAACGCGACGCTCGCCGAGAACCTGCTGTTCGGCACGCCGGTCGGGCGCAGGTTCGACATCGACAACCTCGCGGCCAACGCGTACGTGCGCCGCGTGCTGCGCGAGACGGGGCTCTACGAGCTCCTGCTGCGCACCGGCCACAAGGTCGCCGAGACCATGGTCGAGCTCTTCAGCGGCCTGCCGCCCGGCCACGAGTTCTTCGCCCAGTACAGCTTCATCCGCCAGGATGACCTGCCGCAGTACGAGGCGATCCTCGCGCGCGTCGCCGAGGTCGGGCTGAAGGGCCTCGAGGAGGGCGAGCGCCAGGCGCTGCTCGCGCTGCCCTTCCGGCTGATCGCCGCCCGGCATCGCCTCGGCCTGATCGACGAGAGCTTCGAGTCGCGCGTGGTCGAGGCGCGGCGCTACTTCGCCTCGCACCTGCCCGCCGGGCTGCGTGATGCGGTGCAGTTCTTCGACCCGGGCGCGTACAACGCCGCCGCCTCGCTGCAGGACAACATCCTCTTCGGCAAGATCGTCACCGGGCAGGCCGGCGCCACCGCGCGCATCACCAAGCTGGTGCGCGAGCTCCTCGAGGAGCTCGGCCTGCGCGAGCTGGTGGTGAACATCGGCCTCGACTACCAGGTCGGCGTGGCCGGGGCGCGCCTCGCCGTGGCCGACCGGCAGAAGATCGCGCTGGTGCGCGCGCTCCTCAAGCGACCGGCGCTGCTGGTCGTCGACCAGGCCGACGCGCCGCTCGACCCGACTTCGCAGCAGCGGGTGATGGACGGCATCCTCGCCGAGCGCCGCGGCCAGGGCGTAGTCTGGGTGCTGCAGCGCGCCGACCTCGCCGAGCGCTTCAGCATGGTGCTGGTCATGGAGCGCGGCAAGCTCACCGAGAAGGGCCGCTTCCAGGAGCTGAAGGCGAACGGCGGCCCGCTGCACAAGCTGCTAATGGCGGCATGAAAGGCCCCCTCGTGAAAGGACCGCGATGAGCCTCGAGCAGGAAGTGGAACTCATCCGCCAGTTTCCGATCTTCGGCAAGATCCAGCCGGCGATGCAGAAGCTGCTCTGCTTCTCGGCCGAGCGCCTCGCCTACGATCCCGGGCAGGTGATGTTCAATGTCGGCGAGTCGGCCGACGCGGCCTACATCATCATCGAGGGCAGCGCCGAGATCTCGGTGCCGACCCCGGCCGGGCCGATCGTCGTCAACAACGTCGGCAAGAACGACATCGTCGGCGAGATCGCCATCT
>DASQYN010000549.1:0-8696 GCA_035639215.1 Burkholderiales bacterium | reverse complement strand
AAGCGCTGATGAAGGAGCCGGGCGCCGTCGTGTCGCGGCGACCAGCCAGAGCACGAGGTGCGTGCGGATCGATCTCACTCGACCTGGGCTATGCGGTACCCGACGCCGCGCACGTTGCGGATCACCTGCGGCTCGAGCTTGCGCCGCAGGTGATGCAGGTGCACCTCCACGGTGTTGCTGCCGACTTCCTCGCCCCAGCCGTAGACCGCCTCCTCGAGCTTCTCGCGCGACACGACGGCGCCCGGCTCCTTCATCAGCGCTTCGAGAACGGCGAACTCGCGCGCCGAGAGATCGACGGTCTGGCCGCGGAAGAGCACGCGCCGGCGTACCGGGTCGAGCGTGAGCGGGCCGTAGGTGATCTCCGGGGAGGTGCGGCCGAGCCGGCGGCGAACGATGGCGCGGCAACGCGCGAGCAGCTCGTCGAGATCGAAGGGCTTGACGAGGTAGTCGTCGGCGCCGAAATCCAGGCCGGTGACGCGGTCGGAAAGCGCGTCGCGCGCCGTGATGATCAGCACCGGAACGTCGTTTCCGCCGCGACGCAGGCCGCGCAGCAGCTCCAGTCCGTCCTTGCGCGGCAACCCGAGGTCGAGGACCACCAGGTCGTAGACCGTGGTGGCGAGAGCGAGCTCGGCGGCCGCGCCGTCGCGCACCCAGTCGACGGCATAGCCGCCTTCCCGCAGCCCGTTCACCACGGCGCGGCCGATCAGCGGGTCATCTTCGACGACAAGGAGACGCATGGAGCGATTAAGCGGTGCTTAAGTCTACCCCGTGCATCTTGCGCAGTAGCCGTGCAACCAGGCAACGTTTTGCGGCTTATCGTGGTCGCGGCTGCGGCGATGGTTTCGCTCGCGCATGCGCCACGCGGCGAGGCGCAGGCGAAGGAGCAGTTCGTCCCCGTCAACTCCTACTGGATCGGGCCCTACGCGGCCGGCGGCTCGGGCATGGCCGCGGGGCTCGTCGACTACCTGAGGATGCTGAACGAGCGCGACGGCGGCGTCCATGGCGTGAAATTCGTGTGGACGAAGTGCGACACGCAATACGACAACGCGCGCGGCATCGAGTGCTACGAGCGCGCCAAGGCGCACGGCGCCGTGACGCTGATTCATCCGCTGTCGACCGCCATCAGCTACTCGCTCACCGATCGAGCGAATGCCGACGGCATTCCGCTCGTGTCGATCGGCTACGGCCGGCCGGACGCGGCCGACGGCGCGGTGTTTCCTTATGTCTTTCCGCTCATCACCACCTATTGGGACCAGGCGGCCGCCATGGTGCGCTACATGGGCGAGCGCTCGGGCGGCATGGAAGCGCTGAACGGCCGGCGCATCGCGCTTCTTTACCACGACTCGGCGTACGGCAAGGAAGCGATTCCGGTGCTGGCGGAGCTCGCCGCGCGGTACGGCTATCAGCTCAGCACGCTCGCGGTCGCGCCGCCGGGCGAAGACCAGCAGGCGCAGTGGCGGCGCATCGGCGAGATCCATCCCGACTGGATCGTTCTCTGGGGCTGGGGCGCGATGAACGCGACCGCGCTGAAGAGCGCCGCGCATGCGGGCTTTCCACGCAGTCGCATGCTCGGCGTCTGGTGGTCCGGAGCTGAAGAGGACGTGGCGCCGGCAGGCCAGGCGGGCCAGGGCTTCGTCGCCGCCGGCTTCACCATGCCGGGCAAGAGCTTCCCGGTGCTGGAGAGCATCCGCCAGGCGCTCTATGAGAACGCCGGCGGCGAGCTGGAGGAGGCTTCGCGCATCGGCTCCGTCTATTACAACCGTGGCGTGGTGTTCGGCATCGTGACCGCCGAAGCGGTGCGCGTCGCCCAGGAGCACTTCGGCATCGGCAAGCCGGTCACCGGCGAGCAGGCGCGGTGGGGACTGGAGCACCTGCGCCTCGACGCCGCCCGGCTGAAGACGCTCGGCGCGAGCGGCCTCATGCCGCCGCTCGAGACGAGCTGTGCCGATCACGAAGGCTCGGGCCTCGTGCGCTTCCTGCGCTGGAACGGCAGGCGCTGGGACGCCGTCACCGACTGGATAGCGCCGTTGCCCGATGATCGCGCAGCGGTGCGCAAGCTGACCGTCGAGTCGGCGAACGCCTATGCCAAGGGCAAGGGCGTTAAACCGCGGCGCTGCCCGGAAGACTAGAAGAGGAGGCTCGGGGATCGCCGAGCGCAAGCGCCGGTGCGTGACGCGCTGCTTCCTGCTCGCCCAACTCAGAGTCCCAACCACCACGTAGGAGACTTTGCAGCGCGGCGCACCGGCGTTGCACTTGGGAGAGGCGCATGCCTCACCCCGAGGATGAACCGCCGAGACTTAAGTGCCACTTAACGGCGACCTTAAGCCTCCACCAGGCGGATGGAAGGCGCCGGGACGGCGCGGCTCAGTCCGCCAGTTTCCTCAGCCGTGTCAGACCCAGCACGATGACCACCATGCCGCCGAGCACTAGCCACCACGGCCGTTCGTGGCGCCAATCGCCGAGGACCGAGGCAAGGAGGAGCCCCGCGCCGAGCGCTATCAGGAAGAACGCACGCCGTCGGGTGCGTAGTCGTAGCGCGCGACCGAGCGCCACGCAGACGAGAATGGCGCCGATCGCCGGAAGCTGGCGACCGGCGGGTGGCAGGCCGAGCGCCGTCGCGAGCAGGTAGACGCCGATGAGCAGCGGCGCCAGGCTCGACGGATGCAGCAGCGCATCCATCCACGAGGCGCTGCGCGGCGGCGGAACGTCGCTCCGCGGTACACGCTCCGCCGGACGTGGTGACTCACGGCCGGTGACGCGATAGAGGCGGATCGGATGCTCTATGTTCTTCAGCGCCTGCACGCCCATGTCCTCGAACGCCAGGTCGAGCTTCTGGTAGACCTGCTGGTAGACCGCCTCCGAGACGCAGATGCTGCCGGGGGAGGCGAGCGTCTGCAGCCGCGCCGCGATATTCACCCCATCGCCGTAGACGTGATAGTCCTGCACGATCACGTCGCCGAGATGCACGCCGATGCGCGTCTCGATTCGCTCGGCCGAACCGCGGCCGGCGTTGGCGGCCGATTGCGCGGCCTGGATCGCCTGCGCGCAGCGCATGGCATTGACGACGCTGTCGAACTCGCCAAACACCGAATCGCCTGCCGTATCGACAACGCGTCCCTGGTTCGCCTCGACGAGCCCGCGAGTGCGCTCATGGAATTCGCGGATCAGCGCCGTGGTGCGTTCCTCGTCGCGTCCCATCAGGCGGCTGAAGCCGGCGACGTCGACCATGAGGATGGCCGCTAGCTTGCGTCTGGGTGCCGAGGGTTCCGTCATCGCGCGAGGGCGATTATGGCGGAAGCCCGGAGAGAAGCTGGTGGAGTGGAGGAGGATCGAACTCCCGACCTTCGCATTGCGAACGCGACGCTCTCCCAGCTGAGCTACCACCCCGTGGGAAGGCGCGGATTTTACCGCAATGGCAGGGCCATGCGGCTATGATCGCCCTATGCAGATCGCCCCGCCCTTCGGCTACAAGGAAGTCGTCCCGTTTCTCAAGAACCAGAAGGTGCGCCTGCTCGCGCCGGCCGAGGTGCCGGAGTTCGCGCAGCGCGGCAACGCCATCCCGATCAGCCACACCGAGTTCCAGCCCGTTTCCCGCGATTACCCGATCGTTTTCACTTCCGGAGACGGCAAGACGTCCTTCGCGCCGGTGGCGGTGGTCGGGCTCACCGCGGGCGAAAACCTGTTCGCGGTGGAGGGCCGCTGGGCGCCCGGGATCTATGTGCCGGCCTACGTGCGCCGTTATCCCTTCTGCATGGCAAAGGTGAACGTCAACCAGGTCGAGCAGAAGGACCGTCTCATCTGCATCGAGAAAACGCACATCGCCGCGGCCGGCGAAGAGGCGGGCGAGGCGCTGTTCAACGATAGAGGCGAGCCGAGCCAGAAGTGGCAGGACCTCGAGCGGCTGCTCGGCGAATACGAGGCCGACCTCGAGCGAAGCCGCGAGATGTGCGCGATCCTCGCCGACTACGCGCTGCTCGAGCCCTTCACCATGCAGGCCACGCCCAAGGCCCAGGGCGCGAAGCCGTTGCAGATTACGGGGATGTACCGCGTCGCGGACAGGAAGATCGAGGATCTGAACAGCGCGCAGCTCAAGAACCTGGTGCGCAAAGCCATCCTGCCGCGCATCTACATGCATCTCCTCTCGCTCGAAAACTTCGCCCGACTGCTGGACCGCAAAGCCGCGCGCGGTTGATTTTAAATATTGGCGGGTGCCAAATCCGGGCGATGAGTTACCCGGACCTCAATCGCGCGCGAGGGCTGCATGCCGCGCTGCATGAGCTTTTCCAGTGCCGCAGCGACTGGTCGGACCCGGCGCTACTCAACCGCGCGCTGGCGCTGTGCCGCGAGGCCGCCGCGAGCGTGAGCGACGCCTATTGCCGCGAGGAGCTGCACATCGTCGTCGACTACGCGCGCGAGCTGTTCTCGCACGCGAGCCACCGCAAGTACGAGTCCGATTCGCTTTCCGGCGGCGAATTCCTGCGCCTGCAGATCCTCAAGGCGCTCGATTCGTTCCACAGCCGCCTGTACAGCATGGAGGCGATCCGCCGCGCCGGCGAACTGGCGCGGCTACAGCCGCCTGCGCCGGGCAGGCACGGCCCCGGCGTCTAACCTGGCGCTTCACCGTCGACGCCGCACGGCGCTCAGAATTCCCCGCAGGATCTCGATCGGCGGCGGCGGGCAGCCGGGCACTGCGACGTCCACGGGCAGGAGGTTCTCGAGGCGGCCGAAGGTCGCGTAGCCCTCGCCGAAGATGCCGCCATCGCAGGCGCACTGTCCGGCGGCGACGACGAGCTTCGGCTCGGGGACGGCGTCGTAGGTGCGCCGCAACGCCTGCGCCATGTTGCGGGAAACGGGACCAGTGACGAGCAGCAGATCGGCGTGCCGCGGGCTCGCCACGAATTTGATGCCGGCGCCCTCCAGGTTGTAGTACGGATTGTTGAGCGCATGGATCTCCAGCTCGCAGCCGTTGCACGAGCCGGCATCCACCTGCCGGATCGCGAGCGCGCGGCCCAGGATGTCGAGGAGCTCCTCTCGCAGCCGGCCGCTCTCGAGCTGCAGCGCGTCGTCCGGCGCCGGCAGCGGCTCGCTGCGGATGCCGTTACGCGCGATGAGCCTGATCGTGCGCCACATCAGAGGTCGTGCCCGGAATAGCTCAGGTTGAAGGACTTGTTGATCAGCGGAAAGTCCGGAACGATGTTGCCGATCACGGCGTGCTCAATCACCGGCCAGTTTTGCCACGACGGGTCGTGCGCGTGACAGCGGCGGATGCGCCCGCCGTCGAGCTCGAGCGCGACCAGCACCTCGCCGCGCCAGCCCTCGATCCAGCCGGCTCCGAACGCTCGCCCGTCGGGCACGCGAATCTGGCCCTGCACCGAGCCCGGGGGGAGTCCCTCGCAGATCGCGCGGATCAGGCGCAGCGACTCGACCGTCTCCTCGAAGCGGACCAGGACGCGCGCCGCCACGTCGCCGTTCCGGTGCACCACCTTGCGCACCCCGAGACAATCGTAGGGCGGCAGCGGATGGTCGCAGCGCAGGTCGAGCGCCTGGCCGCTCGCGCGCCCGGCGAGGCCCGTCAGCCCGAGCTCGGCCGCGAGCTGCGGCGTTGCCCTTCCCGTCGTGACGAAGCGGTCCTGCAGCCCGGCATGCTCGTCGTAAAGGGCGCGTAGCGCCGCCAGCTCTCGCTCCAGCGGGTCGCAATCCGCGTGAATCCGCCTCAGCATTGAAGCGTCGATGTCGGCGGCGAGGCCGCCCGGGCACACGGCGTCCATCATGAGCCGGTGCCCGAAAGCCTGCCGCGAGCTGCGCAGCCAGTCCTCGCGCAAGCGTGAGAATTGGGCGAGCCCGACCGCGAGCCCGGCATCGTTGCCGAGCGCGCCGAGGTCGCCGAGATGGTTGGCGACGCGCTCGCGCTCGAGGAGCAGCGCGCGCAGCCAAGCAGCCCGTTCTGGAACGATCATCGAGCACGAGGACTCGAGGGCGGCGCAATAGGCCCAAGCATAGGCGACGGTCGTGTCGCCCGAGACGCGGCCCGCCAGGCGATACGCCTCGAGCGGCGCGAGCTCGGTGAAGCGCCGCTCGGTGCCCTTGTGCGCATAGCCGAGCCGCTCCTCGAGCCGCAGCACTTTCTCGCCGACGATCGAGAAGCGAAAGTGCCCCGGCTCGATGATGCCGGCATGCACCGGGCCGACCGGGATCTCGTGCACGCCCTCGCCTTCGACGCGCACGAAGGCGTAGTCGCTCGGATCGCGTTGCGGCATTTCCACCGGGTTCTCTCGCAGCGGCCAGCGTCGCGTCCAGGCGCCGTGATCGAGCCAGGGACGCCCGTCCTCCATGTCCTCCGCGCTCAGGCCGACGAGATCGCGTGTCGCGCGCTGCATGCGCGACGCGAAAGGGAAGCGGAAGGAAAGATCGGGATACGTCACTGTGTGGCCGAGAGGCAGCTCCACCCAGTCGAGGCCGCGCGGCGTGGCATAAGCGGCCGCAACGGCGAAGCCGTCGGCGCCGCGCTCCGCGCCCCAGAGCGCGACCAGCCGCCCGCCGTGCGCCGCGGCGAGCCAGCCCTCGCGATCGACGATGCGCCGCGTCACGCTAGCCGCCTATCATGCGCGCCGCCTCGCGATACCAGCCTTCGAGGTACGGCGGAATGTACAGGCCGAGCATCAGCGCGAGCGAAAGATGGACGAAGGTCGGCACGAGCGCCGGCTGGTGCGGCAGGCGCTTCACGGAGCTCTCGCCGAATACCATCGGCACGACGCGGCTGAACATCGACGCGAACGCCACGCCCAGGGCGAGCAGCAGGATCGGCGTCGCCCAGGGCTGCTCGCGCATCGCGGTCGTGAGAATGAGGAACTCGCTCGCGAAAACGCCGAAGGGCGGCATGCCGAGGATGGCGAGCGCGCCGAGCATCAGCCCCCAGCCGATGTTCGGATTGACGTGCACCAGGCCGCGGATGTCGTCCATCACCTGCGTGCCCGCCTTCTGCGCGGCATGGCCGACGGCGAAGAAGATGGCCGACTTGGTGAGCGAGTGCACGGTCATGTGGAGCAGCGCGGCGAAGGTCGCCACCGGGCCGCCCACACCGAAGGCGAAGGTGGAAAGCCCCATGTGCTCGATCGAGGAGTAGGCGAACATGCGCTTCACGTCCTTCTGCCGCGACAGGAAGAAGGCGCCGACCACCACCGAGGCGAGGCCGAAGGTCATCATCAGACGTCCCGCGAGCGGCGCGCCGAGCGCGCCGTCGGTGAGCACCTTGCAGCGAAGCACGGCGTAGAGCGCCACGTTGAGGAGCAGACCCGAGAGCACGGCCGAAACCGGCGTCGGCCCCTCGGCGTGCGCATCGGGGAGCCAGTTGTGCAGCGGCACGAGGCCGACTTTCGTGCCGTAGCCGATGAAGAGGAAGGCGAACGCGAGCGTGATGATCTGCGGGTCGAGGTCGCTGCGCACCTGCGCGAGGTGCGTCCAGAGCAGCGCCCCGCCCTCGGCGCCGATGATCCTCTCGGCGGCCATGTAGAGGAGCACCGTGCCGAAGAGCGCCTGCGCGATGCCGACGCCGCACAGGATGAAGTACTTCCAGGCGGCTTCGAGGCTCGCCGGCGTGCGATAGACGCTCACCAGGAGCACCGTGGTGAGCGTCGCCGCCTCCATCGCGACCCACAGGATGCCGACGTTGTTGGTGGTCAGCGCTAGCAGCATGGTGAAGCTGAAGAGCTGGTACATGCTGTGATAGAGCCGCAGCCGGCGCGGCGTCATCTTGCCGTGCTCCTCCTCGACGCGCATGTAGGGGCGCGAGAAGATCGCCGTCGTGAACGCGACGAACGCCGTGAGCGCCACGAGAAAGACGTTCAGCGGGTCGAGGAAAAGCTCTCCCTCCCAGGCGAGGAAAGGGCCCTCGGAGACGACCCGCACGGTGAGCGCGCCGGCGCCGATCAGGGTGGCGAGGCTGAACGCCGCGTTCAGGTCGCGAGCGAAGCCGCGATGACCGACGAAGGCGAGCAGCAGGCTGCCCGCGAGCGGCGCGCCGAGGAGGAGAGCGAGCGCGTCCATGGCCTAGTCTTCCTTCAGCCGCTCGAGGTGCCGGATATCGAGGCTGTCGAACTGCTCGCGGATCTGGAACAGGAACACGCCGAGGATCAGGATGCCGACCAGCACGTCGAGGGCGATGCCGAGCTCGACGACCATCGGCATGCCGTAGGTAGCGGCGATCGCGGCGAAGAACAGCCCGTTCTCCATGGCGAGAAAGCCGACCACCTGGGGGACCGCCTTCGAGCGCGTGATCATCATCAGGAAGGAGAGCAGCACGCAGGCGAGCGCGATGCCGAGCGTGCCGCGCGCGACCGAGGCGGAGAGCTGCGCGATCGGCGCCGCGATGTCGAAGGCGAAGATGACCAGCACGATGCCGATGAGCAGCATGGTCGGGATGTTGATCAGCATCTCGACGTCCCAGCGCACGCTCAGGCGGTCGATGACGCGGTGCAGGAGCCAGGGGATGAGGAACACCTTGAGCGCCAGCGTGAGCGCGGCCGAAACGTACAGGTGCGGCTGATGCGTCACGTGACCGACCAGCGCGGTGGAGGCGACGAGCGTCGCCCCCTGCAGGGCAAAGAGATGGATGAGCGTAAGGACGCGCCGTTGCGCGATCATGGCGAAAGCGATGAGCAGCATGAGCGTCGCGAAGAGATCGATGAGCTGGCCGCTCA
>DASQYN010000548.1:0-3039 GCA_035639215.1 Burkholderiales bacterium | reverse complement strand
GCCGCCGCCGATGCTCTGGGTGAAGATGCCCGCGGAAAGATCGCCTTTCGTCGTGATGGTCGCCGAACTCTCAACCTTCACGTCCTTGCCGTCGCCGGCGACCCCGCCCTTGCCGCCGATGGCCACGGCGACACTCACGCCTGGACCGCCGGATCCGGCGAACGCCATGCCGCCGTTGCCGCCGCCGCCGCCGATGCTTTGCGCGAGGATGCCGTACGACGCAGCACCGGCGGTGTCGATCGTCGTCCCGCTGTCGGCTTGGACATCGACGAGCGCGCCTGCGTTGCCGCCGCCACCGCCATTGCCGCCGAGCGCAACCGAGATGTTGAATGCCGTGCTGCCGGGACGCGTCCCGCTCACGGCAAGACCGCCGTTGCCGCCGCCGCCGCCGATCGACTGCGCGTGAATGCCATGCGCATTGTCGCCGACCGTATCGATGTCGCTGCCCTGCGTGGTGACGTGAACCTCGTCGCCCGCGCCACCGAGGCCGCCAGCGCCGCCGACCGCGACGCTGACCACTTGGCCAATCGACACGGCATCGCCGCCATTGCCTCCTCCTCCGCCGACCGATTGCGCGAAGATGGCAGTCGAGCGGTCCGCACCCGTGTGGACCGTGCCGGAATCGAAGACCGTGACGACGCCGGAGCCGCCACCGGAGCCCGCGCGCCCGCCCACGGTAAACCAGCCGCCGGCCCCGCCGCCGTCGCCGCCACCGCCGCCGATCGATTGCGCGAGAATGCCGAAGGCATCGGATTTCTCGGTCGTCACGCTGCCGCTGTTATTGACCGTCACCGCCGCGCCGCTCGATTCGCCTCCGCCGTTGCCGCCTTCCGCATAGAGTCCGCCTGCGCCGCTGCCCGAGCCGGCGCCGGCGCCGACGCTTCTCGCGAGGATCCCGTGCGCGTTCCAGCCCTTGGTCAGAATGGCGCCCTGGTTGACGACGGTGACGTTCCCGGCATCGCCGCCGTTCCCTCCATCATCGCCGAGCGCGACGACGCCGGACGCATGACCGCCCGAGCCGCCGTTGCCGCCCCGGCTCTGTGCGAATACCCCGTGGCTCTGGGCGCCATAGGTCGTAATGTCCGACCCCTTGCCCAGCGTTACGAATACGTCCCCGCCGTTTCCGCCGTTTCCGCCCCCGCCGGGGTTCGAACCCAGGCCGAACAAGCCGCCGCCGTTGCCGCCGGTCCCTCCCTGGCTGACTGCGCTGATTCCGTATTTCCCCGCGGAATCACCGTTCACGGTGATCTTGGCATTGCTGTTGATCGCCACCGATCCCGCATCTCCGCCGCGAGAGCCGTCGTCGCACCATGAATAGAGAAAGATGATCGTGTAGCAGCTGCCGCCGCCGCCGTTGCCGCCGGTCGAGCTCGCGGCAATCCCGGGCGCATTAGTGGTGCTGAGCGGGGCACCGTTGTTGATCGTCAAGCTGCCGGTGATGGGCGTGCCCGCTTCCGAAGAATTTGCCACCAGGTATTGCGCGAGCTGCAGGCCAGTGTAGGTCTGCGCGGCGATTCCGAAAGTCTTGGGCTTGCCTTCGGTATCGTAGTCCAGCACCAAGATGAAGTTGTCGCCGACCTTCTGCGGGTTGATGCCGTCCTTCGACACGACATCGACCATGGGCGTATCGGCATTGCCATCCGTATCCCACTTGATGGTCGAGAAGTCGGCGTCCGGCGCCGGGGCCCCGCTCACACCGCTTCGCGAAAGCGTGATGCCGACCGTGCCGGGATTGACGAGCGTGGTGCCTGGTACACCATCGCTCACATTCACTGTCGTGACGCCGCTCGTATAGCTGATGCCGGCGGCAGGTACGTCGGTGCAATCCGCGGTCGGGCTGCCGGCACACGAGGCGTTCGCATTGCGCGCGCCGGTTGCCACATAGGCGAGGGCAATCGAGACTGCGAGCGCGAGCGGCTTGAGTTTGGCGAGAAACGGTGTTTGGCGTGACATGGCGGGCCTCGGGTTCGGGGCGACCGAGGGCGCTGCAATTGCGGCCAAATCCAATTGCCGAAGATCAATTGCGGACGCTCACAGACGTCCGGGAAGTTGCGCTGTTCTTGCGTGCACCTTACGACAGCGGCCGAGGCACAACTTGATGCAGCGCAAAACGAATTCAAATCGCGCGCGCTGTTTCAGCGCACGGGCTTCGTCCAGCTCGCGTCGGGATCGAAGGACTGGATCTTCTGCGCAAGGCTGCGCGTGTTCGCGCCGAGGTCCTTCTCGAACACCTCGCCGTCCTGGCTGACGAGAAAAGTCTTGATGCCGCTGTAGCCGTAGCGTGCGGGATAGGCGAGCACGGCGAAGCCGCCGATCATCTTGCCGTGCGCGACGTAGGAGTAGGCGCCGCCCTTCGCGTTTTTGCCCTGCCGAGTGAGGATGCGATAGTGATAGCCGTAATACGGGCCTCGCGATAACGAGCTCTTCCCTGTTCCTGGATCGATGCCCGCGCCGGCGACGAACGGTCCGAGCGGGCTCAGCGGCTCGCTCTGGGCGCTTTGCCAATAGAGCCCATCGTGACGGCCCGGCGTGCTCACGAAACGCGAGGTGTACTTGAGCACCTGGTCGTTGTCCCATTCCGTGGACGCGTACTCGTGCTCCGCGTCGCCGATGGTGAGGCACACCTGGATCGCCGAGAGCTCGTTGCGCCCGATACGGCGGGCGAGCACTTCGCGTTCCCCGGCCTGCGGGTCGAAGCGCCAGCCCGAGCCGGTGTCCACGAGCGGAATCGGAAACGGCCAGGAATCCTCGCCGACCTGGAGCACCCTTCGCAAATCGCCTTGCGGCACGAGCCTGTGCGAGGTTGCGTACGCTGCGACGAAGCGCTCGCGCCGGTCCTTTTCCTCGGCCTGCGGACGCAGCTGCAGGAGGTCCACGCCGCGCGGCCCGAGGATCGCATGCAGCGCCGCGTCGTCGTTCGTCTTGAGCGCGTCGATGAGAGCGCTCGCGCCTTCTTCCGGGGAGGAGAACGTCTTCTGCACCGGAGCGGCCGCCTGCGCGAGCGCCGCGGCGCAAAGGGCGAGCGCGGTTATCAGCCTG
>DASQYN010000547.1:0-2068 GCA_035639215.1 Burkholderiales bacterium | reverse complement strand
ATAGAGCTCGTTGGTGATGAAGCGCGTCCAGTTGAACGCGGGCGCGCCGGCTAGGATGCCGTCGAAGTCGTCCGGGTGCAGCTGCGCGAGCTTATGGCCCTGCCGCCCGCCGGTGGAGAAGCCGTCCCAGTACGAGTACTTCGCGTCCTTGCCGTAGTAGGCCTTGGCGATCTGCTTCGACTTCACCGCCATCTCGTGAATGCCGCGCTGCGCGAAGTCGTTCCAGAGCACGGTGTTGATGCTGCCGTCCGGGTTCATCGCGAACGACCCGCCGCCCGGGCCGCTGTGGCCGGTGTCGGTGTTGGCCGAGACGGCGCCTTCCACCGTGGCAATGTACGAAGGCGCGGGCGTCGTGCTGCCCGCGCCGCCGGCGCCGGCGAGCACGGTCAACGACGTCTGGTTGCCGCCGGCCCAGCCGCCGCCGCCGGCGACGTGGATGCGGCGGTTCCAGTTCTCGCGCGTCGGCAGCCATACTTCGATGCCGATACCCGGCGAAGTCGACGGTGCGCCGGCCGGCCCCGGGTTGCCCGGGCCGACGAGCAGCTTGACGACGCACACGTCGTTCGCGGCGACCGGCGTGGTTGACGTCGGCGTGGCGAGCGTCAATGCGTCGCCCTTCTTGAACGCCTTCACGAGCAACACGCTGGTCAACGAGTCCGGATGGAACTCGGCCTTCATCGTGTCGTCGCACTCGAGCAGCTTGTCGTCGTGGCCCTTGGCGAGCGCTGCCTGCGAGGACACGAGCAGCGCGAACGCGAAACCTGCGCTGCAGGCGAGCACGCTTCTCGCCCGATGGGAAACCGGCTTGGCCATCTTGCTCTCCCTGGTTGGTGTGGGACGCGCGCGTTGCATCGCCCCGAACGGCCAAAATACCGCCGGCGCGCCGATCGAAGCAATATGCCGGTCATGAGCGTTTCTCCTTAATCAGCCGCCTTTCTTTCCCATCTCGAATGAAACAGGCGCTCGCGCGTACAATGCGGCGCAATGGAGGAGGGACATGGATCTTCCGCGTGAATACAACGCAGCGGTAGACCTCATCGGCCGCAATCTCGCCGCCGGCCGCGGCGGCAAGGCGGCCTTCGTCGACGACCAGGGGCAGTGCAGCTACGCCGAGCTCGCCGAGCGCGTCGACCGCGCGGCGCACGCACTGATTTCTCTGGGAATAAAAAGGGAGGAGCGCATCGCCATCGCCATGCTCGACTCGTGCGACTGGCCGGCGCTGTTCCTCGGGGCGATCAAGGCCGGGATCGTGCCGGTGGCGATGAACACGCTGCTCACGCCGGCGGATTACGAGTACCAGCTGCGCGACAGCCGCGCCCGCGCGCTTTTCGTTTCCGGGCCTTTGCTGAAAAACTTCGAGTCCATTCGCCCGCGCTGTCCGGATCTGGAGCACATCGTCGTCCAGGGTCTGCAGCTCAACGACCTGCTCTTCAAGGCGCGCTCGAAGTTCGAGGCGGCCGCGACGACGCGCGACGACATGTGCTTCTGGCTCTACTCGTCGGGCTCGACCGGCGCGCCGAAGGGCACGGTGCACCTGCATTCGCATCTCATCATGACCGCCGAGCTCTATGCGAAACCGGTGCTCGGCATCCGCGAGTCCGACGTCGTCTTCTCCGCCGCGAAGCTCTTCTTCGCCTACGGCCTCGGCAACGCGCTGACCTTTCCGATGTCGGTGGGGGCGACGACCGTGCTCATGGCGGAGCGGCCGACGCCGGAGGCGGTGTTCAAGCGGCTGGTGGAAAAGAAGCCGACCATCTTCTACGGGGTTCCGACGCTGTACGCCGCGCTATTGGCCTCTCCCGCTTTCCCGAAAAAGGGCCAGTTGGCGCTTCGCGTATGCACCTCCGCCGGCGAAGCGCTGCCGAAGAACCTCGGCGAGCGCTGGACCGAAAAGACCGGGACCGCGATCCTCGACGGCATAGGCTCCACCGAGATGCTGCACATCTTCATCTCCAACCGCCCGGGCGACGTGAAGTACGGCACCACCGGCAAGCCGGTGCCGGGCTACGAGGTGCGCTTGGTCGACGACCGGGGCAGCGTCATCGCGAAGCCCGACGAGCTCGGCGAG
>DASQYN010000546.1:0-5700 GCA_035639215.1 Burkholderiales bacterium | reverse complement strand
AGATCGTCATCTGCGGCTGCACCCGGTCGAAGAGCGTCGTGCCGAGGAAAAAGCCGTGCTTCGCCGGCGCCTGGCGTCCGTCCACGACCATCTTCGCGCCTTCCTTGAGACCGGCTTCGATGTACGACGCGACCTTGCTGCGATGCTCGGCGGTGACGAGCGGACCCATGTCGACGCCTTCGGCATCGCCCGGGCCGACCTTGATTGCCTTTGCCTTCTTCTCGAGCAGCCTGACCAACGGATCGCCGGCGGAGCCGACCGCAACCACGGCCGAGATCGCCATGCAGCGCTCGCCGGCAGAGCCGTACGCGGCGCCGATCAGCGCATCGGCGGCGAACTCGAGATCGGCGTCCGGAAGCACCACGGCGTGGTTCTTCGCGCCGCCCAGCGCTTGCACCCGCTTTCCCGTTTTCGCGGCCGTTTCATAGATGTACCGGGCGATCGGCGTCGAGCCGACGAACGAGACGGCGTGGATGCCCGGATGCCGGAGGATCGCGTCGACCGCGACCTTGTCGCCATGCACCACGTTGAGCACGCCGTCCGGCAGGCCCGCTTCCTTGAGAAGCTGCGCCATTCGCACCGACGCGGAGGGCACCTTCTCCGAAGGCTTGAGGATGAAAGTGTTGCCGCACGCGATCGCCATCGGGAACATCCATAGCGGCACCATGACCGGGAAGTTGAACGGCGTGATGCCGGCGCACACGCCGACCGGCTGGCGGATCGTGTGGGCGTCGACCTGCGTGCCGACGTTCTCCGAGTATTCGCCCTTCAGCAGGTGCGGAATCCCGCAGGCGAACTCGACCACTTCCATGCCGCGCTGGACCGAGCCCATGGCGTCGGGCAGGGTCTTGCCGTGCTCCGCGGTGACCAGTGCGGCGAGCTCCTTCTGGTGCTTCTTCAGCAGATTCAGGAACTCCTGCATCACGCGCGCGCGGCGCAGCGGCGGCGTGTCGCGCCACGCCGGGAAAGCCGCCGTCGCCGCTTTCACAACAGCGTCGATGGTCCCGGCGTCGGCGAAAGCGACGCGCTTCGTCACCTGCCCGGTGGCGGGATTGAAGACGTCGCCGAAGCGCTCGCCGGCGGCGGCCGCCGTTCCGTTGATCCAGGCGGAAACGGTCTCGACGCTCGCGGCTCGAGAGGGAAGTTCAGCAGGCTTGTTCATCGGCGGCCTCGTACGGAAGAGCCGCCAATGATACTTCAGCGATGCTGCGTGCTTTCGAGCGCGTCGAAGAAGCGATCGTTCGGGCAGAAATCCTGGGCGCCCTCGCTGCGTCCGCTGGCGAGCCAGCGCCGGCAGAGCGGGACCGATGGGCAAAGCGTGCAGCGGCGGATCGCCCGCGCCATATCGGCAGGGCTTGCCGAAAGGTCGTCGCTAACCAGTCCGCGGCGGCGCATCATGTCCCACATCTCCAGCTCGCGCTCGCGCCCGGTGGCGCGGCCCCACAGCGCGAGCACCGCCGGCGACGCACTCGCCGCAAGCAGGAGAAGCAGGCTGACCAGCGCGGCGGTAACGAGGAGGGTCTGCATCGCTCAGGCGGGCGCGCGCTTCATTCCGGCGATATAGCCGGCGTTCGGACAGAATGCCTCGTAGCCGTCGCGCCGTGGCGAGGCGAGCCACGCTTCGCAGCGCGCGCGAGCGGTGCACTGCATGCAGGCCCGTGCGGCAATTGCGAACTGGCGGGCGCCGATGCCCTTGACGCGCATGGCCATATCCACGCCTTCGAGCGAGAGCAGCTCGGAGAGAAGGAGCGGTCGCTCGTCCGTGATGGCTCGCCAGACACCGAGCAGGGCGACCGCGACGATGCCCAGCCCCAGCGCCGTCGCGCCGAAGAGGGCGAGGGATTCGAGGAGCAAGGGGTCGGCGACCATGCAACCCACGCTACGCCGGCCCGGGCCCGGGACTTTGATCTCCCTCAAAATGGCGCCATGCCGGGCCGCGTGATTCCCGCGAAGCTGGATTTCCGCGACGAGACGCCCTATTCCGCGGCGTACGGCGACGTCTATCACAGCGCGGCCGGGGGACCCCAGCAGGCGCACCATGTGTTTCTCGGCGGCAACGATCTCCCCGGGCGCTGGCGCGGGCGCAAGCGGTTCGTCATCCTCGAGACCGGCTTCGGCCCGGGCTTCAACTTCCTCACCACCTGGCACGCCTGGCGCAACGACACCCGGCGCTGCCGGCGGCTGCATTTCGTCTCGGTCGAGAAGCACCCCTTCTCGCTCGACGACTTGCGCACCCTCCACGAGCGATATCCCGAGCTCTCGGCCGAGGCGGGGGCGCTGCACGCGGCATGGCCGCCCCTCGTTTCCGGCGCTCACCGCCTGGAGTTCGACGGCGTAGTGCTCACGCTCTTCTTCGACGACGTCGCGGTACTGCGCGAGCTGCGGCTCGGCGCCGACGCGATCTACCTCGACGGCTTCGCGCCGGCGAAGAATCCGGACATGTGGAGCCATCAGGTCATGCGCGCCGTCTCGCGTCTCGCCGGGCCGGGCGCGACGCTCGCGACCTGGAGCGTCGCGGCGCCGGTGCGCGATGCCCTCGCCGCGACCGGCTTCGCGGTGGAAAAGCGCGCCGGATTCGCCGGCAAGCGCGAAATGCTGGTCGGACGCTACGAAAAACAGGGACAGACCCCGCTCTCTCCGCCGCGCCACGCGGCGGTGGTCGGCGCCGGCATCGCGGGCGCCGCGGTGTGCGAGCGGCTGTGCGCGCGCGGATGGGAAGTCGACCTCTACGAGCGTCATGCCGAGCCGGCGCAGGAAGCTTCGGGCAACGCCGCCGGTGCGTTCCATCCGGTCGTCACGCCGGACGACAGCGTCTTTGCCAGGATCACGCGGGCCGGCTATCTCTATTCGCTGCAGCGGTGGAGAGCGCTCGCGGGCCTGCGCTGGGACCCGTGCGGCTTGCTGCAGCTCGCCCGCAATGAGAAGGAGGCGCGCTCGCAGGAGCAGGCTGCGGCGGGTCTGCCGGCGGACTACGCGCAGTTCGTGAGCGCGGAGCAAGCAAGCCGGCACGCCGGAGTCCCGCTGCCCGCGTCGGGCCTGTGGTTCCCCGGCGCAGGCTGGGTCCAGCCGCGCTCGCTGGTCGACGCGCAGCTCGCCGCCTGCTCGGTCCGCCTGCGTCGCCGCTTCGGGCGCGATCTCGAAGCGTTGCCCGATGCGCCCGTAGTGGTGCTCGCCAATTCCGGCGACGCGCCGAAGCTCGCCGCGGTGCCGCACCTTCGCCTGCGGCGCGTCCGCGGCCAGCTCACGTATCTGCGCGAAGGCGCGTTCGACGCGCCGCACGTCGTGGTGCTGCGCGGCGGCATGGTGCTGCCGCCGGTGGACGGCCTTTGCGTGATCGGCGCGAGCTACGACATCGGCGACGACGAGCGCGGCTTGCGCGAGGAAAGCCACGCCGGCAATCTCGAGCGCTTGAAATCGATCCTCGGCATCGAGGTGCGCACCACTTGTGAAGGACGGGTTGGCTTCCGGTCCGTCGCCCCCGATCGGCTGCCCGTGGTGGGCAAGGTCGCACCGGCCACCTTCGCCGCCTTCGCCTACGGGTCGCGCGGCCTGATATGGGCGGCGCTCGCCGCCGAGATCGTCGCCAGCGAGCTCGAAGGCGAGCCGCTGCCGCTGGCAGGCAAGCTGCTCGAGGCCCTGGCGCCGGACCGGTTCAGGCGGCGCGCAGAATCTCGGGCGAAGCCTGCTTGACGTCGCGAATGCCGGTGAGCGCCATGGTGACGTCGAGCTCTTTCTGGATCACTTCGAGCGCGCGCGTGACGCCCGCCTCGCCCATGGCGCCCAGGCCATAGACGAAGGCGCGGCCGAGCAGCACGCCCTGAGCGCCGAGGGCGAGCGCCTTGAGCAGGCTCTGGCCGCTGCGCACGCCGCCGTCCAGCCAGACCTCGACGCGCCCGCCGACGGCGGCGGCGACTTCCGGCAGCGCCCGGATCGAGGAGAGCGCTCCGTCGAGCTGCCGTCCGCCGTGGTTGGAAACCACGATCGCGTCGGCGCCGCTCGCGAGGGCGATCCTTGCGTCCTCCGCATCGAGGATGCCCTTGAGCACCAGCGGGCCGCCCCACTGCGTCTTCACCCACTCCACGTCTTTCCACGAAAGCGTCGGGTCGAACTGGCGCCCCACCCACTCCGCGAGCTTGCTCACGCTGTCCGCTTCCGGGATGCGCCCTTCCAGATTGCCGAAGCTCTTGCGCTTGCTGCCCAGCACATTGAGAGCCCAGCGCGGCCGCATCGCGATATCCCAGAACGTGCGCCAGGTAAGCCGCGGCGGCACGGCGAGCCCGTTCTTCAGGTCGCGGTGGCGCTGTCCCTGGATCTGCAGGTCGAGCGTGAGCACGAGCGCCGAGCAGCGCGCCGCCTTCGCACGCTCGATGAGCGAGGCGGCAAAGCCGCGGTCGCGCATGACGTAGAGCTGGAACCAGAACGGCTGATCGGTGCCCTGCGCCACGTCCTCGATCGAGCAGATCGACATGGTCGAGAGCGTGAACGGGATGCCGAAGCGCTGCGCAGCGCGCGCCGCGAGGACCTCGCCGTTCGCCCAGTTCAGACCGAGCAGGCCGATCGGCGCGAGCGCCGCCGGCATGGCCACTTCCCGACCGAGCAGGGTGCTGCGCGTCGAGCGCCGCTCGACGTCGACGGCCACGCGCTGGCGAAGGCAAATCGCCTCCAGGTCGGCGCGGTTCGCCCGCAGAGTCCGCTCGTCGTAAGAGCCGCGGTCGACGTACTCGAAGATGGTCCGCGCGACTCGCCGCTTGGCGATCTCGCGCAGGTCCTCTATGCACGTCACCACGGGCATGGCGGCGCATTTTACAATGCGCAATGGCGACGCCTCGCGCCCCCATGAAGCCGGCCGGCAAGGACCCGGCCAAGAATCCGATCCAGGTGATCGAGCGCATGATCAAGCTGCTCGAGGTGCTCTCGCAGCATCCCGAGCCGCTCGCGCTGAAGCAGATTGCGCAGTACACGGGGCTGCATCCTTCGACCGCGCACCGCATCCTCTCCTCGATGTCCGCCGACCGGATCGTCGACCGGGTGGAGCCCGGCAGCTACCGCCTCGGCATGCGGCTGCTCGAGCTCGGCAACCTCGTGAAGTCGCGGATCAGCGTGCGCGAGCTCGCGCTGCCGCTGATGCGCGAGCTGCATGCGCAGACCGGCGAGACGGCGAACCTTTCGGTGCGCCACGACGACGAGATCGTCTACGTCGAGCGCACCTCGTCGGGGCGCTCGGCGATGCGCGTGGTGCACGTGATCGGCGCGCGCGCCTCGCTGCATGCCACCGCCGCGGGCAAGCTTTTTCTCGTCGCGGACGGCCTGTCCAAGCTGCGCGACTACGCCAGGCGAACCGGCCTCGCCGCGCATACGAAGAACACGATCACCAGCGTGGCGCTGCTCGAGCGCGAGCTGGAGCGAATCGAGCGCCAGGGCTGGGCCACCGACAACGAGGAAGCGGAAATGGGCGTGCGCTGCGTGGCGGCCGGGATCCGCGACGATGCCGGCCGCCTGGTGGCGGCGCTTTCGCTTTCCACGCCGGGCGACCGGATGAAGCCGCAGTGGGGGCCGCTCGTGAAGGAAACCGCCGAGCGCATCGCCGCCGCCATCGGCCACCGGCCGACGGAGCGGATCGGAGCGGCCTAGGCTGGGGAGAGTGCTTTATCCCCCGGCAGGAAAACGGCGCTCACCGCCAGCAGCGCAGCCGCCAGGAGC
>DASQYN010000545.1:0-2412 GCA_035639215.1 Burkholderiales bacterium | reverse complement strand
AGCGTGCGGGTCGGGCCGCTCGCCGAGCCCGGCACCAAGTGCGTGGTGGAGCGCCTCTATCACAACGCGGCGCGGATCATCGCGCGGCGCGGTCATCCGCTCGCCGCGGCGCGCTCCCTCGCCGAGCTGGCGGAGGCCGAGTGGGTGCGCACCGGCGGCAGCGACCGGACCTCCTTGTTGCCCGAAGCGTTTCGCGCCGCCGGACTCCAGCCGCCGCGCTACCGCGTCGAGTGCGGCTCGCTCTTCGCCGTGCCGGAAATCGTCGCCCAGAGCGATCTCCTCGCGGTCGTGCCCTGGCAGCTCGCCAAGCGCGAGGCGAACGCCGGCCACATCAGCCAGCTCAACTTGCGCGAAGCGCTTTCGACCCGCGAGATATGTTTGTGCCGGCGCGCCGACCTGCCGCTCACCCCGATCGCCGCCGAGTTCGCGCAGATCGTCAAGGGCGTGGCGCAGCGCCTCGCAGCGCGCTCAAGCAGCTGACACAAGCCGGGTGAAAGAGGCCGATAACCTGCGGTAATCGATATAAGGACGAGTACGGCTTTCGGTTGTCGCCGGACTTGGCTATCGTTCCCTCGGCCCGAGCTCAGAGGAGGGGACCATGAAGAGCTACGCAACAGCAGTGGCGCTGTCGCTCGCGTTCGCGGGCAGCGCTCTCGCCGACAACCGCTACACGCTCAGCAGCCTCAACACCCCCGACCCGATTTTCGTGCCTAGCGGCGACAGCGTCGCGATCAACGTGACGGCGCAGCCCGCCGCGCTCGCGCGGAAGATCGCGGTGCGGCTGAACGGCGACGACGTCACCTTCGCGTTGTCGAGCGACGGGCCGGGCAGCCTGAGCGGCACCGTGACCGGCCTGCAGCCGGGGATCAATACTTTCGAGGTGTTCGAGAGCGCCCACGCGAACAAGGTCGTCGCCACGCTGAAGGTCGCGCGCGGCCGCGCGCCGGTGCTGCCTTGCAGCGCCGATTCGTTCCCCGCCTCGGCCCTGCCCGTGCCGAATACGGCGATCACCTCGGTCACGACGGTCAACACGCCGGTTCCGCATTGCCTGGTCAACGGCACGATCAACGCCGGCCGGGTCGGCACGCCGACGCCCACGCCGACGCCGCAAAGCCGCTACACCTACCAGATCACCTGGCAGGCGCGGCTGCCGACCGCGTGGAACAGCAAGCTCGACATGCCGGGCGGCGGCGGCACCGATGGCAGCGTGCCGGGCACGACCTCGCGGCTCGCCCAGGGCTACGCCATGGCGGCCAACGATTCAGGGCATAACAACGGGACCAACAGCGATCCGCTCGCCGGCGGCACCGCCTCCTTCGGCACCGACTTCCAGGCGCGCGTCGACTTCGCCTACAACGCCATCGACGTCACCACGCAGACGGCGAAGCGGCTGATGGAGATCTATTACGGCGAGCGCCCGGCCTATTCGTACTTCGAGGGGTGCTCGATGGGCGGGCGCGAGGCGATGATGGTGACGCAGCGTTTCCCGACGTATTTCAATGGCGTGGTGGTCGGCGATCCGGCGCTCGGGTTCTCGAAGGCCGGCGTGAAGAACGTGTACTTCGCGCATCAGCTCGGCGCGCTCGCTACTTCCATGGGGCTTATCAGCGGCTTCGGCGTGCCGTTCGTCAACAACACCTACACACTGCAGGACCTGCAGCTCGTCTCGAAGGCGATCCTCACGGCATGCGATGCGCTCGACGGCCTCGTCGACGGCATGGTCAACAACTCGCAGGCATGCACGACCGCGGTGGTCCGCCCGCAGCTCGACGCGCTGCAGTGCACGGCAGGCAAGACGCCGACCTGCCTGACGGCAGACCAGATCACGACGCTCGTCAACCTGTACGACAAGGGCGCGCCGAACTCGCAGGGCGTGCCGCAGTACGCGAAGTGGATGTGGGACCCGGGCATCGCCGGCTGCACCGGCGCGGTGGACTGCAACGGGCCGACCTCGACCAACATCGGCCAGGGCTGGCGCTCCTGGAACCTCGGCTCCTACAACGCGAATTTCGTCCCGAACGTGAGCAAGATCGCGAACGGCGCGACCATCCTCAACCTCGGCGGCGGCGCGGTGCCGGTCCTCCATTCGACGCCGCCGATGCTGCCCTCCCCGACCGCCAACGACGGCCTGGCCGCGCAGATGATCACCATGGACTTCGACGACATGGCGCAGCGCATCTTCGCCACGACGCCACAGTACCCGGTCTCCAGCTGGGACCTGTTAAACGTCAATGCCACGGACCTCTCGCCCTTCAAGAGCGCGGGCGGCAAGGTGGTGATCTGGCAGCCGCAGAGCGGCGGGCCGTTCTCGCCGCAGTACATGGTCGATTGGTACACGCAGATGAACAGCGCGATGAAGGGCGGCGAGGACAACTTCGCCGCGGCGAAGGGCTTCGCGCGGCTGTTCCTCAT
>DASQYN010000544.1:0-7305 GCA_035639215.1 Burkholderiales bacterium | reverse complement strand
CATCGTCACGCCGTTCGAGTAGCTGCCGCCGGCGAGCGAATGCAGGACGCGCTGGCGCGCGGTGTCGATGACGAACACCGTGCTATCGAGCTCGCAGGCGACGTAGGCCTGCCGGCCGTCCGGCGTGAAGGCGATGCCGCGCGGACGGCGCGCCACCGGGATGGAGTTGGTCTGCTTCTTCTGCTCGACGTCGACCACGTCGATCTCCGAGGCGTCCTCGGCGCTCACGTAGACCCAGCGGCCGTCCGGGCTGAACACCGCGTGCTCGGGATTCTTGCCCGCGGTGCGGATGATCGCCGTGACGTGGCGGGCAGCGGTGTCGACGAGCAGCACCGCGTTGGTGACCTCGCTCGCCGCAGCGACGAGCGCGCCGTCGGCCGAGATGTAAACGCCTTCGGGCGACTCGCCGAGGTCGATGCTCGTCACGATCTCGCGGGTCGCGGTATCGACCACGGCGAGCGCGTTGTGCGCCTGGTCGCTCACATAGAGCCACTTTCCGTCGGGGCTGAGCGCCATGCCGCGCGGCTTGCCCTGGATGGCGATCTCGCCCACGACCTTGTCGGCCGCGGTGTCGATGACGCTCACCGTTCCGGATTTCTCGTTCGCGACATACGCGAACGGCGCGGCGGTCGCTGCCGTAGCGACCAGGCATAGCAGCAAACCGAAGGCACGAGCGAAATGGCGCATGGCGAAGAGGGAAGTGTAACGGTTGCGCTGGTAGAAGCGTCAGCGTGCGCTCGCTTGTCTGGCTTGCATTTACCTTTCTCGCCTTCGCGGCGGCCGCAGCGGACGACGGGGAGTGGCGCATGCCGGCGAGGGACTATGCCAGCACCCGCTATAGCGAGCTCGCCGAGATCAATGCGCAGAACGTCGGCCGGCTGACGGAGGTTTTCAGCTTCGCGACGGGCACCGACAAGGGAAATGAAGCGGCGCCGATCGTCGCGGGAGGCGCGATCTACGTCGTCACGCCTTACCCGAATGTGGTCTTCGCGCTCGACTTCGCCGGCAAGCTGAAGTGGAAGTTCGCGCCGAAGACGCAATCGCGGTCGCAGGGCGTCGCCTGCTGCGACGTGGTCAATCGCGGCGCCGTCTACGACTCGGGGCGGCTCTTCTTCAACACGCTCGATGGGCAGACGATCGCGCTCGACGCGAGAAGCGGAAAAGAGCTCTGGCGCACCAAGCTCGCCGACATCGACCTCGGCGAGACGATCACCATGGCGCCGCTCGTCGTGAAGGGCAAGGTGCTGGTCGGCAACAGCGGCGGCGAGCTCGGCGTGCGCGGCTGGCTGACGGCGCTCGATGCGAAGAGCGGCCGGATCGCCTGGCGCGCCTACAGCACCGGTCCCGACAAGGACGTGCTCATCGGCAAGGGCTTCAGGCCCTTTTACAGCGGCGACCGCGGCAAGGACCTCGGCGTGAGCACCTGGCCGCCCGGCGCGTGGAAGATCGGCGGCGGCACGGTCTGGGGCTGGATCTCCTACGACCCGAAGCTCGGCCTCGTCTACTACGGCACCGGCAACCCCGGGCCGTGGAATCCCGAGCAGCGGCCCGGCGACAACAAGTGGACCTCGACCGTCTTCGCGCGCGATCCGGATACCGGGCAGGCGCGCTGGGTGTACCAGACGTCGCCGCACGATCTGCACGACTACGACTCGGTGAACGAGCAGGTGTTGGTCGATCTGGACGTCGGGGGCAAGCCGCGGCAAGTCATGCTGCGTCCCGAGCGCAACGGCTACGTCTACGTGATGGACCGCGGCACCGGCGAAGTGCTCTCGGCGACGCCGTTCGTGCACGTCACCACGTCCACCGGCGTGGACCTGAAGACCGGGCGGCTGCAATACAACCCGAAGACCCAGCCGAAGGCGGGCAAGGTGATCCGCGACATCTGCCCGGCGTCGCCCGGCGCGAAGGACTGGCAGCCCTCGGCGTGGTCGCCGCGCACCAAGCTGCTCTACATCCCGCACCAGAACCTCTGCCAGGACGCCGACACGTACGAGACGAGCTACATCGCCGGCACGCCCTACGTCGGCGCGGACGTGAAGATGAAGCCGGGCCCCGGCGGGCATCGCGGCGAGCTCACCGCGTGGGATCCCGTCGCGGCGAAGCCGCGCTGGCGGGTGGAGGAGAGCTTCCCGGTGTGGAGCGGCGCGCTCGTCACCGCCGGCGACGTCGTCTTCTACGGCACGATGGACGGCGCCTTCAAGGCGCTCGATGCAAGGAGCGGCGCGCTCCTCTGGCAGTTCAGGACCGAGTCGGGAATTATCGGCCAGCCGGTGACCTTCAAGGGCCGCGGCGGCCGCCAGTACGTGGCGGTGCTGGAAGGCGTCGGCGGCTGGGCGGGCGCGGTCGTCTCGCAGGACATCGACACGCGCGACGCCTCGGCCGCGCTCGGCTTCACCAACGCCATGAAGGATCTGCCGCGCCATTCCACGAAGGGCGGCAAGCTGCATGTCTTCGCGTTGCCGTAAGGCTCTGTTCCTGATCGGCCTGGCCTGGGATTGCACGGCCATGGGTGGCGAGCTTCGCGTGTGCGCGGAGCCGGACAATCTGCCGTTCTCGAGCCGCGACGAGAGCGGCTTCGAGAACCGCATCGCCCGGGTGCTCGCCGCCGAGCTCGGTGCCGGGCTGCGCTACGTCTGGGCGCCGCAGCGGCGGGCTTTCGTGCGCAAGACTTTTGGCGCCGGCCTGTGCGACGCGTGGATGGGCGTGCCGGCGGGCTTCGAGCGGATGCTCACGACGAGACCGTACTACCGGTCAACGTACGTCTTCGTCTTCGCGAAGCGTCCGCTGCGTTCCTTCGATGCGCGCGATCTGACGCAGCTGAGGATCGGCGTGCAGCTTCCCGGGGACGATCTCGCCGCGACGCCGCCCGGCCACGCGCTGGCGCTGCGCGGCGCGGTGAACAACGTCGTCGGCTTCACCGTCTACGGCGAGCATCCGGTCGGCGAGCGAATCGTCGACGCGGTCGCTGACGGGCGCCTCGACGCCGCGGTGGTGTGGGGGCCTGCGGCGGGGTTCTTCGCCAGAACAAGAAAGCTGCACGTGAGCGAAGCGCAGGCACCGCCGGAGCTCGCCTCGATGCCGTTCCGGTTCTCGATCTCGATCGGCGTGCGCAGGGACGAGCCGGCGCTGCGCGATGCGCTCGATCGCGCCCTCGAGCGAAGGAAGCCGGAAGTGGAGGCGATCCTCGGCCGGTATTCGGTGCCGCGAGTGAACGATGCAGCGAATTAGCAAAATGGCGACTGTCGCCATTTTTCTGGTCGCGGCAGCGGGGTGCGAGCGCGAGCAGCGGCAGCTGCAGGTTCCGCCGCCCGAGGCTTCCAGCCTGAAGCCACTCCACACGAGCGACGAGCGCAACGCGTATGCGCTGGGGCAGGGCAAGACGCTCTTTCGCTGGTTCAACTGCAGCGGCTGCCATTCCGCGGGCGGCGGCGGGATGGGGCCGGCGCTCATGGACGACGTGTGGCGCTACGGCTCCAGCCCGGACGACATCTACAAGACGATCATGGACGGGCGGCCGAACGGCATGCCGGCCTTCCGCGGCCGCATCGCCGAAACGCAGGTCTGGCAGCTCGTCGCCTACGTGCGCTCGATGAGCGGCCTCGCGCGCAAGGATGCCGCGCCAGGGCGTTCCGACAGCCTCTATCCCGGCAAGCCGGAGAACGTGCGGGACAAAAAGCACTGATGGGTCCGCAGAACCTCTTCGCTCCGGGCGGGCCGCAGGCCGAGCAGCTGCTGGACCTGTGGTGGGTCATGATCGTGGTCTGCGGCGCTGTTTTCCTGGCAGTGCTGATTTCGTTTTTGCTCGCGCTTTGGCGAGCGGGGCGGGGAACGGCAGCGACGCCGCCCGACCTCTCGTCGCTCGAGCGGCCGGAAAGCGGCGCGCGCGTCGCGGTGACGGCCGCCATCGCCGTATCGGCGGCGGGCCTAGTTTTCCTCATCGTCGCGAGCTTCATGACCGATCGCGCGCTCGCGCGCCTTGCGCCGGCGGACCTGCAGGTCGACGTCACCGGGCATCAGTGGTGGTGGGAGCTGCAGTACAACGACCCCGCGGAGCCGGCGAAGAACTTCACGACCGCGAACGAGCTGCACATCCCGGTCGGCAGGACGGTGCTGCTCAGGCTGCGCGCCGACGACGTGATCCATAGCTTCTGGGTGCCGAACCTCGCGGGGAAGAAGGATCTGATACCCGGACGCAATTCCACCCTCGCGCTGCGCGCCGATCGGGTGGGTGTCTATCGAGGTCAATGCGCCGAGTTCTGCGGGCTGCAGCACGCCAAGATGGCTTTCCTCGTCGTCGCCGAGCCGCCGGAAAAGTACGAGGCATGGGCCGCCGCGCAGAGGAAGCCCGCTGCCGAGCCGGCGGATGCGCAGCAGAAGCGCGGGCGCGAGCTCTTCGTCACCGGCCGCTGCGGCATGTGCCATGCGATCCAGGGCAGCGCGGCCGGCGGGCACCGAGCCCCCGACCTTACCCATTTGAGCTCTCGAAATACGATAGCTGCCGGCCTGCTGCCGAACACGGTGGGCCACCTCGCCGGCTGGATCCTCGACCCGCAGGGCATCAAGCCGGGCGTCAACATGCCCTCGAACCCGATGCCGCCCGACGATCTCTATGCGCTGCTCGCCTACCTCGGCTCGTTGAAGTGAATCCCGTCCTCGAGAACACATGGCGCGATCCGCCGGGCCTGCTCGGCACGCTCTCGGCGATCAACCACAAGACGATCGCGCGGCGCTATATCGCCACGGCGTTCGGCTTCTTCCTCGCCGCCGGGGTCCTCGCCGCGCTGATGCGCGTGCAGCTCGCGCGCCCGGAGAACACCTTCGTCGGGCCCGACCTCTACAACCAGCTCTTCACCATGCACGGCACGACGATGATGTTCCTCTTCGCCGTGCCGATCATGGAGGCGATCGGCGTCTACCTCGTGCCGCTCATGGTCGGCGCGCGCTCGATCGCCTTTCCGCGCATGAACGCCTTCTCGTACTGGATCTTCCTCTTCGGCGGGCTGATGCTCTACGTCGCGTTCATCCTCGACATCGGCCCGGACGTCGGCTGGTTCGCCTACGTGCCGCTCTCCGGCCCGCAGTACGGCATCGGCAAGCGGCCGGACTTCTGGGCGCAGATGATCACCTTCACCGAGCTCTCCGGGCTGCTCGTCGCGATCGAGATCATCGCCACGGCGTTCAAGATGCGCGCCCCGGGCATGACGCTCTACCGCCTGCCGATCTTCGTCTGGGCGCTGGTGGTGACCTCGTTCATGATCCTCTTCGCCATGCCGGCGGTGATGTTCGCCTCGACCGCGCTGATCCTCGACCGGCTGGTCGGCACGCACTTCTACAACTACGCCGAGGGCGGCGACGCGATCCTCTGGCAGCACCTGTTCTGGTTCTTCGGCCACCCGGAGGTGTACTTCATCTTCATCCCGGGCCTCGCCTTCATGTCGTCGATCATCCCGACCTTCGCGCGGCGGCCGCTCTTCGGCTATCCGGCGATGGTGCTCGCCCTCATCGCCACCTCGTTCCTCTCCTTCGGCCTGTGGGTGCACCACATGTTCGCGACCAACCTGCCGGAGGTCGGGAAAAGCTTCTTCACCGCGGCGAGCATGATGATCGCCATTCCGACCGCGATCCAGATCTTCTGCTGGATCGCGACGCTGGCGCGCGGGCGGCTCAACCTGCAGACGCCGCTGCTCTTTTGCCTCGCCTTCTTCTTCATCCTGGTCGCCGGCGGCATGACCGGGATCATGGTCGCGTCGGTGCCGCTCGACACCCAGCTTACGGATACCTACTTTGTCGTGGCCCACCTGCACTACGTGCTGATCGGCGGCGCGGTGTTCCCGCTCTTCGGCGCCTTCTACTACTGGTTCCCCAAGGTGACCGGCCGGATGATGAGCGAGCGGCTCGGCCGGTGGAACTTCTGGCTGTTCTTCGTCGGCTTCAACGTCGCCTTCTGGCCGATGCACCACCTCGGCGTGCGCGGCATGCCGCGCCGCGTCTACACCTATCCCGAGGGCATGGGATGGGACACGCTCAACCTGGTGGCGACGATCGGCGCTTTCGTGATCGCGCTGAGCGTCGTTCTTTTTCTCATCAATGTCTTCCGCTCCTACCGAAGAGGAAATCTTGCTGGCGATAATCCCTGGGGCGCCGGCACGCTGGAGTGGGCGACCGCGTCGCCGCCGCCCGCCTACAACTTCGACGAGATCCCGATCGTGCGCGCCCGCGATCCGCTCTGGGAGGCGGTGCCGGAGCCGGCGTCGGAGCCGGTCCAGGTGACCGGCCTCGCCGAAAGGACGCGAGAGGTGCTGATCACGACGGTGGTCGACGCGCTGCCCGACCATCGGCTGGCGTTCCCCGAGCCCTCGCTCTGGCCTTTCGTGAGCGCGGTCGTGGTCACCGCGTTCTTCGTCGGCTCGATCTTCACGCCGTGGGCGCTGGTGTGGGCCGCGATCCCGATCGCGGTCGCGGTGACCGCCTGGTTCTGGCCGAAGCCGAAGGAAGTGCAGAAGGCGCTCGCCATCGAGAAACGGCCATGAAGTCCCTCGACGTCTCCGGGCTGCCGAGCTACCGCTACAGCCACCACAGCCTGATGTGGTGGGGGATCATGGGCATGATCGCCATCGAGGGCACGGTGTTCGCGCTCTCGGTCGCGGTCTACTTCTATCTCTGGAGCCAGGCGCAGCAGTGGCCGCTCTCCACGCCGCCGCCGGGCCTGCGCTGGGGCACGCTGAACCTCGTCCTGCTGCTCGCGAGCATCCTGCCCAACCACTGGGAAAAGCGCGCCGGCGAGGACGGCGACGAGCGGCGCATCCGCCTGTGGCTTTCCGTCGCTTCGCTGATCGGCGTGGCGATGATCGTCGTGCGCGCCTTCGAGTTCACTGCGCTCAACTGCTCCTGGGACAGCGACGCCTACGGCTCGATCGTCTGGATGCTGCTCGGGCTGCACACGCTGCACCTCGCGACCGATGTCTACGACACGATCGTGCTCGCCGTGCTCTTCTGGCTGCCGCAGCCGCGCGAGGGCAAGCGCCACGTCGACGTGAGCGAGAACGGCATGTACTGGTACTTCGTCGTCTACAGCTGGATCCCCATCTACCTCGTGCTCTACTGGTTCCCGCGCGTGTCGTGACGCGACTCTGGCCCGCGCTCGTCCTCGCCCCGCTCTTCGCGCTGGCCAGCATCAGCGCGGGCTACGCGCTCGCCACGCCGGCGTGCCGGGGCGGGCAGACGTGGCTGCTGCATCTGCCGATCCTCTGCTTTCTCCTTCTGAACCTCATTACCACCGCGATGGCGCTGCGTGCGCTAAGG
>DASQYN010000543.1:0-3350 GCA_035639215.1 Burkholderiales bacterium | reverse complement strand
GGCGTACCGCTGCTCGGTCGCTCTGAGCCAGGTGTCGAGCCCGCCGCGCTCAGCGAGGCGGGCTTTTCTTCTTCGGGTCTTCGCCGCCGAGCAGCGGTACGCCCGAAGCGCTTGGCTCACCCAGCAAACCGGCATCGCCGTAAAGCTTCAGCTTGTCACGCGTATCGCTGATGTCGAGATTGCGCATTGTCAGCTGGCCGATGCGGTCGCCGGGCGTGAAGAACACCTCCTCGCCCTTCTCCATCGTCAGCCGCTCGGGCTTGTAGGTCAGGTTCGGGCTCTTCGTGTCCAGGATCGAGTAGTCGTTGCCGCGGCGTAGCTCGAGCATCACCTCGCCCGTGACGGCCTTGGCGACCCAGCGCTGCGCAGTCTCTCGCAGCATGAGCGCCTGCGGATCGAACCAGCGTCCCTGGTAGAGCAGCCGTCCGAGCCGACGGCCGTTCGCGCGGTACTGATCGACGGTGTCCTCGTTGTGAATGCCGGTGACGAGGCGCTCGTAGGCGATGTGAAGGAGCGCCATGCCAGGGGCTTCGTAGATGCCGCGGCTCTTCGCCTCGATGATGCGGTTCTCGATCTGGTCGGACATGCCGAGGCCGTGGCGGCCGGCGATGGTGTTGGCTTCCGCCATCAGCTTCACCGAATCGGAAAACCGCTGGTTGTTCAGCGCGACGGGCGCGCCTTCGTCGAAGGCCACGGTGACGCGCTCGGGCTTGATCGCGACGTCACTCTTCCAGAAGGCGACGCCCATGATCGGCTGGACGATGGCGACGCCCTTGTCGAGGAACTCCAGGTCCTTTGCCTCGTGGGTGGCGCCGAGGAGGTTGGAGTCGGTCGAGTAGGCCTTCTCGGCGCTCATCTTGTAGTCGTGGCCGGCTTTCTTCAGGTAGGCGGACATCTCCTTGCGGCCGCCGAGCTCGTCGATGAAGCGCTGGTCGAGCCAGGGCTTGTAGATGCGCAGCGCGGGGTTGGCGAGCAGGCCGTAGCGGTAGAAACGCTCGATGTCGTTGCCCTTGTAGGTGCTGCCGTCGCTCCAGATGCCGACGCCGTCCTCGCGCATGGCGATGACGAGCATCGTGCCGGTCACCGCGCGGCCGAGCGGCGTGGTGTTGAAGTAGGTGGCACCGGCGGTGGCGATGTGGAAGGCGCCGCACTGGAGGGCGGCGATGCCTTCGGCGACGAGCTGCGCGCGGCAGTCGACGAGGCGCGCCTTCTCGGAGCCGTAGGCGAGCGCCTTGCGCGGGATGGCGTCGTAGTCGGGCTCGTCGGGCTGGCCGAGGTTGGCGGTGTACGCGTACGGGATGGCGCCCTTCGCGCGCATCCAGTGCACGGCGGCGCTGGTGTCGAGGCCGCCGGAAAACGCGATGCCGATCTTCTCGCCCTTCGGTAGGCTGCCCAGTATCGTGGCCAAGTTCTTCTCCGGAAAGGCGAATGATAAGTCATGGCGCTAGAATGCCGCGGCGTGCGCATCGCCCTGCTATTTCTGTCTCTCTGGATGAACACCGCGCTCGCGGCGCCGTTCGCCGTGCAGGTCGGCGACATGCGGCTCGCGCTCGATGCGCCGCCGGGATTCTCCGACACGCAGTTCACCGGCTCGCCGCGCCTCGTCGACCTCGCGCAGTCGATGACGCCCGCCTCGAACCGCATCCTGCTCTTCGCCCTCGAGGACGCCGACCTGCGCCGCTTTATGGCCGGCGACTCGCCCGAGCTCTACCGCTCGGTGATCGCGGTGACGCCGCGCGCGATGGAGCGCGAGTCGCTCTCGCTCGGCTCGTTCAAGGCCTTCGCCGCCGAATCGCTGGGCGGCGAGACGGCGGCGAAGCCGCCGGCCGACGTGGCCGCCTACCTGGACGCGCGGCCGCATGGCGTCGCGAGCCCGATCGCCAGGCTGCGCAGCGATCCCGAGGTGGTTTCCGTGCTCCTCGGCACGCGCGTGCCGGCGGCGCGCCCGGAGGCGCCGCCGAGCTATCTCGTCTCGAGCCGCACGCTGCTTCTCATCCGCGGCAAGGCGCTCGACGTGTCAGTCTTCAGCCGCTTCGAGAGCGCAGCAGACCTGGAGTGGATCCGGGCCGCCACCGCGCGCTGGATCGAAGAGCTGCAGCGGCTCAACTCGCGCTAGAGGAAAACGCCATGCCGTCGTTCGATATCGTCTCGCAGGTGGATCGCCAGGAAGTGAAGAACGCGGTCGAGCAGGCGAACAAGGAGATCCAGAACCGCTTCGACTTCAAGGGCTCGGACGCCCGAATCGAGCAGAAGGAGCTCGAGCTCACCGTCTATGCCGACGACGAGTTCAAGCTCGGGCAGGTGATGGACGTGCTGCGCGGGCGCCTCGCCAAGCGCAACGTCGACGTGCGCTCGCTCGAGCCCGGCGCGATCGAGAAGATCTCGGGCGACAAGGTGAAGCGGCCGGTCAACGTCAAGGTCGGCGTGCCGCAGGAAAAGGCGAAGCAGATCCAGAAGCTCATCAAGGACGCCAAGCTCAAGGTCGCGCCCTCGATCCAGGGCGACGCGGTGCGCGTCACCGGCGCGAAGAAGGACGATCTGCAGGCGGCCATTCAGCTAGTAAAGAAGAGCGTCGCCGACCTGCCGCTGCAATTCACAAATTTCCGTGATTAATAGGATGAAGGCGAAGCTCGCCGCGGGCGAGCCCGCCTTCGGCGTCTCGGTGATGTTTCCCTCGCCGCACGTCGTCGAGATGCTCGGCGCGCTCGGCTTCGACTGGGTGCTGCTCGACTGCGAGCACGGCAGCCTCTCGCCGGAGAGCGTCGAGCTGATGGCGATGGCGGCGCAGGCGAGCGGCATGACGCCGATCGCGCGTCCCAGGACGAGGAGCGCCGAGCACATCGCCCAGGTGCTCGATCGCGGTGTGCTCGGCGTGCAGGTGCCGCATATCGTTACCGCGGACGACGCGAGAGCCGCGGTGCAGGCGGCGAAGTACCACCCACTGGGACGCCGCAGCCTCGCCGCCGGAACGCGCGCCGCGAACTACGACGCGCGAGGCAGCATGGCCGACTACGTTCGCGACGCGAACGAGGCGACCTTGATCGCAGTGCAGATCGAGGACCGCGAAGCATTGCCGAACCTGGATGCGATCCTCGCCGTCGTGGGCATCGACGTGTTCTTCATCGGCCCGTCGGACCTCTCGCAGTCGATGGGCCATCCGGGAAACGCGAAGGCCGCGCCAGTCGCGCAGGCGATCGAAGCCGCTCTGGCGCGCATTCGCGCCGCGGGCAAGACGCCCGGGATGCCTTCGGGCGTGGAAAACGTGCGCGAGGTGCTCGGGAAGGGCGTGCGCTACGTCTACACGCACGTGCCGCGGCTCCTCGCCGCGGCCGCGCGGTCCTACCTGGAGA
>DASQYN010000542.1:0-6659 GCA_035639215.1 Burkholderiales bacterium | reverse complement strand
GGCCGCGCGGCCGCGGCGGCCGTGCAGGATGCCGACCAGGTTGATCACCGCCTGCTTGTTGCGCACCAGCCGCTCGAGGACGCCCGGCTCGTTCACGTCGGCTTCCACGACGTCGACCGTCGGCAGCAGGATCAGGTCCTTGGCGCGCTCGCGGCGGCGCGCCGGCACGGTGAGCTTGAGGCCGCGGCGGGCGAGCTCGGCGCAGACATGGTGGCCGATGAAGCCCGCGCCGCCGACTACGAGAACGTCGTCGATTCTCACTGCACGGCAATTCTAATCAGGGCAGGTCTTCGTCGAGCGGCTCGGCGGCCGTGAGCGGCGCAATGGTGCCCAGGCGGGCCTTGAGCGACGCCGGCTGCCGGTCGATCAGCGCACCGTAGAAGGCGGCGTTCGCCATCACCTTCTTCACGTAATCGCGCGTCTCGGGAAACGGGATCGTCTCCACGTAGATCGCGCCTTCCAGCGGCCGGCTCACGTCGCGCCAGCGGCGCGCGCGCGCAGGCCCGGCGTTGTAGGCGGCGGAGGCGAGCACGGGATGCCCGAGCTGGTCGAGCACCAGCCTGAGATACCCCGTGCCGAGGGTGACGTTGGTCTGCACCTCGGTCATGCTCTTGCCGCGATAGTCGCGCAGGCCGATCTTGCGCGCCACATAGCGCGCGGTGCGCGGCATGACCTGCATCAGCCCGGCGGCGCCCGCTTCCGAGCGCGCCTCGGTGACGAAGCGGCTTTCCTGGCGCACCAGGCCGAGCACCCAGGCTTCGTCGAGCCCGTAAGTCTTCGCATACTCGGCGAACACCTCCTTGAAGGGGGCCGGATAGCGCAGCGAGAAGTTGTGCTGCCGCACCGTGCGGTCGGCCGCCTGGATCGAGCGGTCGTAGACCTGCGCGCGGCGGGCGAATTCGGAAGCGGCGAGCAGCCTCGCGTCGTCGAAGTTGCGCGTCGCGAACTGCCATTCCTTCACGCCCTCGGTGCGGATGCCGAGCCGGATCAGCTCGAGCGCGCGCTGCACGCCCGCGTCGGCCGCGGCGGCCGCGACTTCCTCCTCGGTCGGCACATGCGCGTTGGCGGGAAGCGTCGTCGAGTAGCCGAGCTCCTCGGCGGCCAGCAGGCCGTAGAAGTCGCTCTGCCCGGCAATGCGCAGGTAATAGGCACGCGCCTGCGTCTCCTCGCCGCGGGCGGCGCGCGCGCGCCCATACCAGTAAATCCACGTCGGCTCGCGCCGCATGTCGGCCGGCATGCGATCGATCGCGTCGCGCACCATGCCCCAGCGGCCGAGCCGGAGCCCGGCGCGCGCCTCCCAGGCGAGCTGGTTGTCGTCGAACAGCGCTTCATCCGCGCGGGCGTACCACTTGAGCGCATCGGGATGGTGCTCGCGCGCCCCCTCGTAGCCGATGCGCCCCCAAAGGTAGTCGACCTCCGCCGCGGGCAGCCGGGCGGCGAGCTTTTCCAGCGACTGCGCCGCCGCTGCCGGGTCGGCGCGTGCGAGGCGCAGCACGGCGAGGATCACCACCTCGCGCGTCGCGCGCTTGTCGAGCTTCTTCGGCACCCGCTCGAGCAGCCGCTTCGGCTGGCGGGCGGCTTCGGCGAGCAGGCGCTCGTCGGGCGATTCGGCGCGAGCGAGGTAGCCGAGCGCGGTCTTCGCCGCGGTGATCTGGCCCGCTTGGAAGAGCACTCTCACCCGCGCCCACACGTCCGCGGTGGTAATGAGTTTCGCCTGGGCGAGTCGATCGGCCAGGCGGCCACAGCTTTCCGGCAGCTCGCGCGGCTCGAGCCACATGCCCTGCATCGCGTCTGCCGCGGCCGCAGCAGCATCCTGCTCGAGCGCGCGCAGCCAGGCATAGCAGTCGATCTCGAGATCCTCCCGGCCGTAGAGGTCGCGCTCGCGCTCGAACTCCGCCCACTCGCCGCGCTTGCCGAGGACCTTCAGCCATTCGCCGCGCAGCCGCTCGGCGACATAGGTGTCGCGGTAGCGCTCGAGGAACTCGCGCACCTCGGCGAGCGAAGCATCCTCCAGGCGCATCGAGAGGTCCCAGTAGGCGACCCAGGGACCGAGGGGCCCGCTTTCGAGGTGCTTGGCGTATCGGGCAAAGCGCAGCGGGTCGCCGGCGTTGTAGGCGTCGTATGCGCCGAGCAGCGCCTGATCGTCCGCCGCCCAGGCACGCGCCGCGCCGAGCAGGCAGAAAACGGCCCAGAAAAGGCGGAAGCGCTTAAGAATCATCAGCTAACATTGGATCGATGAACCCTGCCGAGCTCAAAGCCTGGCGCAAGGCCGAGCGAGAGCGGCTGATCGCCGCGCGCATGGCGGTCGCGCCGGCCGTTCTCGATTCGTGGCGCCGGCGCATGGACGGTTACCTTGAGCATTCGTTCCCCGGACTGGCCCGCTGCCGCCTCGCGTTTTGTTGGCCCATCAAAGGCGAGTACGACGCCCGCCATATTGCCAGAACGCTGCGCGACCGGGGTGCGTTGACCGCCCTGCCGGTGGTCGTCGCGCCGAAGACGCCGCTCGCTTTCCGCGAATGGCATCCGGGTGTGAAGCTCGTCAATGGTCCGCTTGACATTCCTTACCCCCTGGATTCTCCGGAAATCGTGCCCGACGTCGTCCTTTTGCCGATGAACGGCTGGGACCGGATGGGCTATCGGCTGGGCTACGGCGCCGGCTTCTTCGACCGCACGCTCGCCGCGGCCGAGAAGAAGCCGGTGGTGATCGGCGTCACGTACGAGCTTGCGCGCCTGGAAACCATCCATCCGCAGCCCTGGGACATCCCCATGGATTACGTAGTGACCGAACGCGGCGTCTACCGCCGTGACCCGGCCGGCCTCGCCTTCCTCGGCGAGCCGCAGGCCGGCGAGCCGAGCAAGCTCGCGTCTCCGGTCTGCTACGCCGACGAAGTGAAGCGCTTATCTTAGGAAGAGGCGGTAGGCGGGGTTGCGCGTTTCGTCGGCATAGGGATAGCCGAGCGTGCGCAGGAAGACGGTGAACTGGCGCATCTCCTCCCTCGGCACCTGGATGCCGACCAGCACGCGGCCATAGTCGGCGCCATGGTTGCGGTAGTGGAAGAGGCTGATGTTCCAGTCGCTCCTCATGCTTTCCAGGAACTTCATGAGCGCGCCCGGCCGCTCCGGGAACTCGAAGCGGTAGAGCAGCTCGTTCCTGGCGAAGGGTGCGCGGCCGCCCTACCATGTGGCGGGCGTGCCACTTCGCCATCTCGTTATCCGAAAGGTCGAGGGTCGTCAGGCTCCTCCTGCGCAGGTTCCTGACAATGCGGCCGGTCTCGGCACGGCCCGCCACCTCGATGCCGACGAAGATGTGCGCTTCCCGCGAATCGGCGATGCGGTAGTTGAATTCGGTGATGTTCTTTGCGCCGAGGGTGGCGCAGAACGTCTTGAAGCTGCCGGGTCGCTCGGGAATCGTCACGGCCAGCACCGCCTCGCGATGCTCGCCGAGCTCCGCCTCCTCCGCGATGAAGCGCAGCCGGTCGAAGTTGGTGTTGGCGCCGGAGGCGATCGCGACCAGGGTCTTGTCCTTGACCGCATGCCTCTCCACCCAGGCCTTCGCGCCGGCGACGGCGAGCGCGCCGGCCGGCTCGAGCACGACGCGCGTGTCCTCGAACACGTCCTTGATCGCGGCGCACATCTCGTCGGTGTCGACCAGCACCATCTCGTCGACCAGCCTGCGGCAGAGGCGGAAGGTCTCCTTTCCGACCTGCTTCACCGCGACGCCGTCGGCGAAGAGACCCACCTGCTCGAGCATTACCCGGCGCTTCTTTTTCAGGGACCTCGCCATGGCATCGGCGTCGACGGGCTCCACGCCGACGATCCTCGTCGCCGGGCTGATGCTCTTCACGTACGCCGCGATGCCGGAAATGAGCCCGCCGCCGCCCACCGGGACGAACACCGCGTCGAGCGGTCCCGGATGCTGGCGCAGGATCTCCATGCCGATCGTGCCCTGGCCGGCGATGACTTCCGGATCGTCGTAGGGGTGGACGAAAGCGAGGCCGCGGCTGCGCCGGATGCTCATCGCGTGCTCGTACGCATCGCTGTACGAGTCGCCGTAGAGGATGACGCGCGCGCCGCGCGCGGCCACAGCGTCGACCTTGATGCGCGGCGTGGTGACCGGCATGACGATGACCGCCTTGCAGCCCAGGCGCTGCGCGGCGAGCGCGACGCCCTGCGCATGGTTGCCGGCGCTCGCCGCGATCACACCCTTCGCGAGCCGGGCGCGCGGCAGCGCCGCCATCTTGTTGTATGCGCCGCGCAGCTTGAACGAGAATACCGGCTGCAGGTCCTCGCGCTTGATAAGCAGGCGGTTCTTCAGGCGGCGCGAGAGCGCGCGGGCCGGCTCGAGCGGCGATTCGATCGCCACGTCGTAGACGCGTGCCTTCAGGATCCGCTCGAGATAATCGTTCTTCAACTGCCCCCCGGGAGCGCGGGAATTTAGCACGTGAAGACGAGAGTGGGCATCGTGGGAGCCGGGCCGGCGGGACTGCTGCTCTCGCATCTCCTGCACCTCGAGGGCATCGACTCGGTGGTGATCGAGTCGCGCAGCCGCCAGGAGATCGAGGCGACGATCCGCGCCGGCGTGCTGGAGCAGGGAACGGTCGACCTGCTCGCGAAAAGCGGCGTCGGCGGCCGCATGCAGCGCGAAGGCTTCGTGCACGAAGGCGTCTACCTGCGCTTCGGCGGCCGCAGCCATCGCATCGACTTCCCGAGCCTCACCGGCGGCCGCTCGATCATGGTCTATGCCCAGCACGAGGTGATCAAGGACCTCGTCGCGGCGCGCCTCGCCGCGGGCGGCACGATCCTGTTCGAAGTGGCGGACGTGGCGGTCTACGACCTCGACAGCGCGCCGAAGATCCGCTGCCACCATGACAATTCCGTCCTGGAAATTGCCTGTGATTTCATCGCCGGCTGCGACGGCTTCCACGGCATCACCCGGCCCTCGATTCCCTCGCGCCTGCGCCGCGAGTTCAGCCGCGCCTACCCTTTCGGCTGGCTCGGCATCCTCGTCGAGGCGCCGCCCTCGACCGACGAGCTGATCTACGCGCACCACGAGCGCGGCTTCGCGCTGGTGAGCACTCGCTCGCCGCAGATCCAGCGCCTCTACCTGCAATGCGATCCGAACGACGAGCTGAAGAACTGGCCCGATGCCCGGATCTGGCAGGAGCTGCACGCGCGCCTCGCGACGAGCGAGGGCTGGCAGCTCGCCGAGGGCCGCATCTTCCAGAAAGGCATCGTCGCGATGCGCAGCTTCGTCGTCGAGCCGATGCGCTGCGGACGGCTTTTCCTCGCCGGCGATGCCGCGCACATCGTGCCGCCGACCGGCGCCAAAGGCCTCAACCTGGCCGCCGCGGACGTCAGCGTTCTTTCGCAGGCGCTTGCCTCGTACTACCGGGATGGCAGCGAAGCGCTTCTCGCCGGATACTCGCAGAAGGCGCTGCGCCGCGTCTGGCGCGCCGAGCATTTCTCCTGGTGGATGACCTCGATGCTGCATCGCTTCCACGACGAGTCGACGTTCCATCACCGCCTGCAGCTCGCCGAGCTCGACTACGTGGTGAGCTCGCGCGCCAAGGCGCAGACGCTCGCCGAGAACTACGTCGGCCTGCCGCTCGAATGATCTTCGACGCCTTCGAGATCACCGTGCGCCTGCTCGCCGCGCTCGCCGCCGGCGCCCTGATCGGCTACGAACGCTCCTACCACGGCCGGCCCGCCGGCTTCCGCACGCACGCCCTCGTCTGCACGGCGTCCTGCCTGCTCATGCTCGTGACGGTGTACGAAGCGCACTGGGTGCCGAGCGCCGCCAAGGTACAGCTCGATCCGACGCGCATGGCGCAGGGCATCATGACCGGCATCGGCTTCCTCGGCGCCGGGGTCATCGTCAAGGAAGGCCTCTCGGTGCGCGGCCTCACCACCGCGGCGTCGATCTGGATCACCGCGGCGATCGGCATCCTCGCCGGCATCGGCTTTTACTTCCCGCTCGTCGTCTCGGTGATCCTGACGCTCGGCGTGCTGTCGGTCTTCCGCTGGGTCGAATCGGCGATGCCCACCCAGGCCTACTTCCACTTCGCGGTGCGCTTCACGCGCGAGCGGGCGATGTCGGAAGCCGAGCTGCGCGAGCTGGTGGAGCGGCACGGCTTCAGCATCGCCAACTTCACCTACCGGCTGGAAGGCGAAGGCCGCATTCGCCGCCACACCATGGTGATCCGCTCGGCGAACCGCGCGAGCGCGGGCCGCCTGGCAGTCACGCTCGAGCAAAACCCGGCGGTGCTGGAATACCGCATCGCGCCCACCGGCGACTAGCCGCTCATTTCAGCCGAACCGGCCGGTGATGTAGTCCTCGGTCTGCTTGGACTGCGGCTTGATGAAGAGCGAGTCGGTGTCGCCGAACTCGATCAGCTCCCCGAGGTACATGTACGCGGTGAAGTCCGAGACGCGCGCCGCCTGCTGCATGTTGTGCGTCACCATGACCACCGTGTAGTCGCTCTTCAGCTCGGTGATCAGCTCCTCGATGCGCGTGGTGGAGATCGGATCGAGCGCCGAGCAGGGCTCGTCGAGCAGCAGCACCTCGGGCTTGATCGCGATGCAGCGCGCGATGCAAAGGCGCTGCTGTTGACCGCCGGAGAGGCTGTTGCCGCTTTGCTGCAGCTTGTCGCGCACCTCGG
>DASQYN010000541.1:0-7211 GCA_035639215.1 Burkholderiales bacterium | reverse complement strand
CGCAGCCGACAATCGCAAACGCGAGCGACGTGGCGAGAACGAGCGTGCGTGCGTTCATCTTTCCCCCCTCGATTTTCCGGCGTCCGGACGGGCCGGATTTTAAGCGCACGAGCTTGCGCCGAACAACCCTTTTTTCGAGGGAAAACCGTCGCTTGCGTGATAACATTTCACTCTCTCCAGCATGGAATCCTTCGCCAAAGAAACGCTCCCGATATCGCTCGAGGAGGAGATGCGGCGTTCCTACCTCGATTACGCGATGAGCGTGATCGTCGGGCGCGCCCTGCCTGACGTGCGAGACGGCCTGAAGCCCGTCCATCGCCGCATTCTTTACGGGATGAACGAGCTCGGCAATCACTGGAACCGGCCGTACAAGAAGTCGGCGCGCGTTTCGGGCGACGTCATGGGCAAATACCATCCGCACGGCGACGCGGCGATCTACGACACGATGGTGCGCATGGCGCAGCCCTTCAGCCTGCGCTACCTGCTGATCGACGGGCAGGGCAATTTCGGCTCGGTGGACGGCGACAACGCCGCCGCGCCGCGCTACACCGAGGTGCGGCTCACGCGTTTCGCACACGAGATGCTCGCCGATATCGAGGCCGAGACGGTCGACTTCGTGCCCAACTACGACGGGCAGGAGCAGGAGCCCTCGGTGCTGCCCTCGCGCGTGCCGAACCTGCTCGTCAACGGGTCCTCCGGCATCGCCGTCGGCATGGCGACCAACATTCCGCCGCACAACCTCGGCGAGGTGATCGAAGCCTGCCTGCACGTCCTCGAGCACCCGAGCTGTGCGATCGAGGAGCTCATGAAGCTCGTGCCGGCGCCCGACTTCCCGACCGCCGGCATCATCTACGGGCTCTCGGGCGTCCAGGAGGGCTACCGCACCGGGCGCGGTCGCGTGGTCATCCGCGCGCGCACCCATTTCGAGGAGATCGGCAAGGGCGAGCGCCAGGCGATCATCGTCGACGAGCTGCCTTACCAGGTGAACAAGAAGGCGCTGCTCGAGAAGATCGCCGAGCTCGTGACCAGCAAGCGGCTCGAGGGTATCTCCGAGATCCGCGACGAGTCCGACAAATCGGGCATGCGCGCCGTGCTCGAGCTCAAGCGCGGCGAGAGGCCCGAGGTGGTGCTCAACAACCTGTACAGCATGACCCAGCTGCAGGACAGCTTTCACATGAACATGGTGGCGCTGGTCGATGGCCAGCCGAAGCTGCTCAACCTGAAAGAGCTGGTCGAGGCGTTCATCGCCCATCGCCGGGAGGTCGTGACGCGGCGCACCGTGTACGAGCTGCGCCAGGCGCGCGGCCGCGGCCACGTGCTGGAAGGCCTCGCCGTCGCGCTCTCGAACGTCGACGAGGTGATCGACCTCATCAAGCGGGCGCCTTCGCCCGCCGAGGCGAAGCGCGGCCTGATGCAGCGCGCCTGGGCTTCCGAGCTGGTCAAGGCTCTGGTCGGAGAGAAGAACCTCTCGCAGTTCCGCCCGGAAGGGCTGAACGAGGCGTTCGGCTTGAAAGACGACGGCTACCGCCTGTCGGACGAGCAGGCGCAGGCGATCCTCGAGTTGCGGCTACAGCGGCTCACCGGTCTCGAGCAGGACAAGATCCGCGACGAGTACCGGGAGGTCATGGCGAAGATCGCCGACCTGCTCGACATCCTGGCCAAGCCGGCGCGCATCACGAAGATCATCAGCGAGGAGCTCGCCGCGCTCAAGGCGACCTTCGGCGACCAGCGAAAGAGCGAGATCGTCACTGTCGCCGAGGACATCTCCATCGAGGACCTGATCGCGCCGCAGGACATGGTGGTCACCTTCTCGCACGGCGGCTACGTGAAGTCGCAGCCGCTCACCGAATACAAGGCGCAGCGCCGCGGCGGGCGCGGCCGCATGGCGACGACCATGAAGGAGGACGACTTCATCGAGCGGCTGTTCGTCGCGCATTCGCACGATGTGCTGCTCTGCTTCTCCAACCGCGGGCGGCTCTACTGGCTGAAGGTGTACGAAGTGCCGGCCGGCAGCCGCTCGAGCCGCGGCAAGCCGATCGTCAACATGTTCCCGCTCGAGGCGAATGAGAAGATCACCGCCGTGGTGGCGGTGAAGGAGTTCGACGAGAACCACTACGTGTTCATGGCGACCGCGCAGGGCACGGTGAAGAAGACGCCGCTCGACGAGTTCTCGCGGCCGCGACCTTCGGGGATCATCGCGGTCGGCCTGGAGGAAGGCGACTATCTCATCGGCGGGGTGCTGACCGACGGCAGCTACGACGTGATGCTCCTTTCCTCCGACGGCAAGGCGGTCCGCTTCCAGGAAGCCGACGTGCGGCCGATGGGCCGCCAGGCGACCGGCGTGCGCGGCATGCGCCTTGCCGAGGGTCAGCGGGTGGTGTGCATGCTCGCGGCCAAGGACGAAACCAAGGGCGTGCTGACGGCGACGCAGAACGGTTTCGGCAAGCGCACGCCGATCGGCGAGTACCCGCGTCACGGCCGCGGCGGCCAGGGCGTGATCGCGATCCAGACCTCCGAGAGGAACGGCGCGCTGGTCGGCGCCGTGCTGGTCGACGACAACGACGAGGTGATGCTGATCTCCACCGGCGGCGTGCTGATCCGCACGCGCGTCGCGCAGATCCGCGAGCAGGGCCGCTCGACCCAGGGCGTGACGCTCATCTCGCTCACCGAGGGCGAGAAGCTCGCCGGCCTCGAGCGTATCGAGGAGCGCGAGCTGGAAGGCAACGGAAACGGCAATGGCAATGGCGGCAACGGCGATGCCGGGCATGGCGACGATGCCGCCGAGGCCGGGCCGGACATCGAACCTCCCGCGCCGACGGTGCATTGATGTCGAGAATCTTCAATTTCAGCGCCGGGCCGGCGATGCTGCCCGCCGAGGTGCTGGCGCGCGCCGGCGACGAGATGCTCGACTGGCGCGGCAGCGGCATGTCGGTGATGGAGATGAGCCATCGGGGCAAGGAGTTCATCGGCATCGCCGCCGAGGCCGAGCGCGACCTGCGCGAGCTGCTCGCCGTGCCGCCGGGCTACAAGGTGCTGTTCCTGCAGGGCGGCGCGACGCTGCAGTTCGCGCAAGTGCCGATGAATCTCCTTGCCGGCAAGGGCAAGGCCGACTATGTCAACACCGGCGAATGGTCGAAGAAGGCGATCAAGGAAGCCAGGGCTTACTGCGACGTGCATATCGCCGCTTCCTCCGAAGACCGGAGTTTCACTTACGCGCCCAAGACGTTCGCCACGCGCAAGGACGCGGCGTATCTGCACCTGTGCACCAACGAGACGATCGGCGGGGTCGAGTACCACGAGGTTCCGCGCGTCGAGCTGCCGCTGGTCGCCGACATGTCGTCGCACTTCCTGTCGCGGCCGATCGACGTTGCGAGGTTCGCGCTGATCTACGCCGGCGCGCAGAAGAACGTCGGCCCGGCCGGCCTGACCCTCGTCATCGTGCGCGAGGACCTGCTCGGCAAGGCGCAGAAGGGCACGCCCAGCGTCATGGACTACAAGGCGCAGGCGGACGCCGATTCGATGCTGAACACCCCGGCGAGCTACTCGATCTACGTCGCCGGCCTCGTCTTCAAATGGCTGAAGGCGCTCGGCGGCGTGCCGCAGATCGAGCAGCGCAACATCGCGAAGGCAAAGCTGCTCTACGATTTCCTCGACACGAGCAGCTTTTTCCGCAACCCGGTGGCGAAAGAGGACCGCTCGCGCATGAATGTGCCGTTTACGCTGGCGGACGCCAAGCTGGACGAGGACTTCCTGAAGGGGGCGGCGAAGCAGGGCATGGTGCAGCTGAAAGGCCATCGCTCGGTAGGCGGCATGCGCGCGTCGATCTACAACGCGATGCCGATCGAGGGCGTGCAGCGCCTCGTCGAGTACATGAACGATTTCGAAAAGAAACATGGCTAAGAAGAAGTGCGAGATCCTGGTCATCAACCAGATCGCGCAAGTCGGCCTGAAGCGCTTTCCGCCGGAGCGCTACTCCGTGGTCAAGGAATCGGCCGATCCTTGGGCGATCCTGGTTCGTTCGCAGGACCTGCACAAGTTCGAGTTCGGGCCCTCGCTGCGTGCGGTGGGCCGCGCCGGCGCCGGCGTCAACAACATTCCGGTGCCCGCGCTTTCCAAGCGCGGCATCCCGGTCTTCAACGCGCCCGGCGCCAATGCCAACGCGGTGAAGGAGCTGGTGCTGGCCGGGATGCTGATGGCGGCGCGCAACCTGCCGCCGGCGCTCGAGTTCGTTTCCCAGCAAAGAGACGCGCCGGAGCTGGACAAGAAGATCGAGTTCGGCAAGAAGGCCTTCGCCGGCGTCGAGCTGCCCGGCCATACGCTGGGCGTGATCGGCCTGGGCAAGATCGGCAGCCTGGTCGCCGACGCGGCGATCCGCCTCGGCATGAACGTGCTCGGCTACGATCCGCACATCACGGTGGAGGCGGCCTGGAGCCTGCCCTCCCAGGTGCGGCGCGCCGGCTCGATCGAGGAGATCCTCAAGGCGAGCCACTTCGTCACCCTGCACGTGCCGCTCGTCGAGAAGACGAAGCACATGGTCAACGCAAAGAACGTCGAGCATCTCCGTGCTGGCGCCGTGCTCCTCAACTTCTCGCGCGAGGGCGTAGTCTCGGAGGAGGCGGTGCTGAAGGGCCTCGAAGGCGGCAAGCTTCGCTGGTATGTCACCGATTTCCCGAGCCACGAGCTGCTCGGCCACGAGCGCGTGATCGCGCTGCCGCATCTCGGCGCGTCGACGGCCGAAGCGGAGGACAACTCGGCGGTCATGGTCGTAGACGAGGTGCGCGACTACCTCGAGCATGGCAACCTGCAGAACGCGGTGAATTTCCCCGACGCGCAGATGGTCCGCGAGGCGCCCTATCGCCTGGCGATCGCGAATGCCAACGTGCCGGACATGCTCGGGCGCATCTCGCACACCCTCGGCAAGCGCAAGATCAACATCCATAACATGCTGAACAAGTCCCGGGGCGAGATGGCGTACACCTTGGTCGACGCCGATACCGCGATCGGCAAGGATGTGGTCGACGAGCTGTGCGGCACTCAAGGTGTGCTCGCCGTTCGCTACCTGCCGGTCGATGAGTGACATCGAGAAGCTGCGCGGCCAGATCGACCGGCTCGACGACGAGCTGCTGCGCCTGCTCAACGAACGAGCGCGCCTGGCCCAGCAGGTCGGCGAGCTGAAGAACGGCGCGCCGGCGTACCGCCCCGAGCGCGAGGCGGACATCCTGCGCCGACTGTCGGACAAGAACCGCGGCCCGCTTTCCGCACAGCGCCTCGCCGGAGTGTTTCGCGAGGTGATCTCCGCCTGTCGCGCCCTCGAGCAGCCGCTGCGCGTCACTTATCTCGGACCGGAGGGCACGTTCAGCGAGCAGGCGCTGCGCAAGCATTTCGGCGCCGCGGTCGAGGCGCTCGCCTGCGCGAGCGTGGAAGAGGCTTTTCGGCGCTGCGAGTCGGGCGCCGCGCAGTTCACGGTCGTCCCGGCGGAGAACTCCACCGAGGGCGTGGTGGGGCGAACGCTCGATCTGCTGCTCGCGACGCCGCTCCTCATCTGCGGCGAGGTCGAGCTGCGCGTGCAGCAGAACCTCCTCGGCGGCAGCGAGCTGAAGGCGATCCGTCGCGTGTACTCGCACGCGCAGTCGCTCGCGCAATGCAACGGCTGGCTGGCGCAGAACCTGCCGGGGGTGGAGCGCGTCCCCGTCACTTCCAACGCCGAAGCGGCGCAGCGCGCCGCTCGCGAAGCAGCCGCGGCGGCGATCGCCGGCGAAGCGGCGGCCGAGCGCTACGGCCTCGCCGTGCTCGCGCGCGGCATCGAGGACGCGGCCGACAATACGACGCGGTTTCTGGTTCTCGGCAACGTCACGGCCGGGCCGACCGGACGCGACCGGACCTCGCTCGTCCTCTCGGCCGAGAACAAGCCGGGCGCGGTGCACGGGCTCCTCACGCCGCTCGCACGCCATCGCGTGAGCATGACTCGCATCGAGTCGCGCCCCTCGCGCCTCGCCACGAGAAGCGGTCTCTGGGAGTACGTGTTCTTCATCGACGTCGAGGGCCACCAGCGCGACGCCGCGCTGGCCCAGGCGCTGGCCGAGCTGAAGGAGGCGGCGCCGTTTCTCAAGATCCTGGGCTCTTATCCGATAGCAATGAACTGAGGCGGTTCACCGACATGCTGATCGATCCCTGCGAGCTTTCGCCTTCCTACGTGCGCTCCATCGCGCCGTACCAGCCCGGCAAGCCGATCTCCGAGCTCGCGCGGGAGATGGGGCTCGACGAGGCGAGCATCGTCAAGCTGGCCTCCAACGAGAACCCGCGCGGCATCGGCCCGCGCACGCGCGCCGCGATCGAGGCGGCGATGGCCGACATCGCGCGCTATCCCGACGGCAACGGCTTCGAGCTGAAACAGGCTCTCTCGCGCCGCTATCACGTCGACATGGGCGCGATCGTGCTGGGCAACGGCTCCAACGACGTGCTGGAGCTCGTCGCCTCCGCTTTCCTCGGGCCGGGCCGCGCAGCGGTGATGTCGCAGCACTGCTTCGCCGTCTATCCGCTCGCCACCCAGGCGCGCGGCGCGCGCTCGATCGTCGTGCCGGCGAAGGACTACGGTCACGACCTCGAAGCGATGGCAAGGGCGATTGACGACGAGACGTTCGTCGTCTGGCTCGCCAATCCGAACAATCCGACCGGTACCTATGCGGCGCCCGAGGCGCTGGAAGGGCTGCTGCGCCGGGTGCCGGAGCGTGTGCTGGTCGTGCTCGACGAGGCCTACAACGAGTACCTGCCGCGCGAGCTGCGCGGCGACAGCGTGAAATGGCTCAAGCGCCACCCCAACCTCATTCTCACGCGCACCTTCTCCAAGGCCTACGGGCTCGCCGGCCTGCGCGCCGGTTACGCCCTGGCCCATGCGTCGGTCGCGGACGTGATGAACCGCGTGCGCCAGCCCTTCAATGTGAACAGCCTGGCGCTCGCCGGCGCGACGGCGGCGCTCGACGACATGGAATTCGTCGCCAAGAGCTACGCCGAAAACCTGCAGGGCATGAAGCAGCTCGAGGAGGGCGCTCGCTCGCTCGGGCTCGGCTACATTCCCTCGTTTGGCAACTTCCTGACGATAAGAGTCGGCAAGGCCGCAGACGTCTACAGGCGGCTGCTGCGCCGCGGGGTCATCGTTCGGCCGGTCGGCGGCGGCTACCAGCTGCCCGAGCACCTGCGGGTGACCATCGGCA
>DASQYN010000540.1:0-6105 GCA_035639215.1 Burkholderiales bacterium | reverse complement strand
GTCAGGCGCCCGGCGCGCGCCATCCGCTGGTGCGCCGGCATCCGGAATCCGGCCGCCCCTGCCTGTTCCTCGGCCGCCGGCGCAACAGCAGCGTCGAAGGGCTCGAGCTCGCGGAGAGCGACGCCCTGCTCGACCGCCTCTGGGCGCACGCCACGCAGCCGCGCTTCAGCTTTTGCCAGCAATGGCGCGTCGGCGACGTCTTGCTCTGGGACAACCGCTGCACGCTGCACCGGCGCGACGCGTTCGATCCGCAGGCGCGGCGCCTGATGCACCGCACGCAGATCAAGGACTCAGCAGGCGTCGCCGGATTTCCTCGACCCGGCGCCGGTTGACGCCGAAATCGCGCCGTCCCAGGCGCGAGGCCGAGCGCACCTGCAGCACGGGCCCGGTTTTCAGGAACTCGACGTCGTCGACGTAGCGCATGAGCGGCGTGCGGAACTCGGCGTAGAGATAGTCGGGCGCTTCCCGGATCACCGTGACGCGCGGCATCGCCTCGAGGGCTCGGCGCAGGTCGCTGATGGAGCCGGCGAAGGCGAGCGGCGCGACGTAGTGCTCGCGATCGCCGGGATCGGCCTGCGACGAGACGCAGTTCGGCGTTCGCTTGCACGGCGCGAGGCATCCGTCGTGCGCGCCCAGGTTGGCCGGGCGTCTCCAGTCGAGCATGGCGCGACGATGCTACCATCGCCGCGCAGCAGGGTGAGGCAGAAGCAAGGCCAGGGAGGAGCGATGGAAATGTCCGCGCAACAGCTCGCCGAGCTCCTGCTCGGCATCGCCCGCGCGCAAGCTGCGATCGTGCAGGGCCTGGAAAACGAGCTCGCCGGCGTCCGCAGCGGGCGCATCATGCCGGCGCTGCAGAACGTTGCCCATCTGCACGATCATCCGCAGCCGACGCTTACCGACCTGCCGGTGCGCGTCCTGCTTGCCACGCTCGGCCGCCAGGTGCCGGATGTCGCAGGCCTGGTGCGCGACCTCGAGCGGCTGCTCGCGCGCTAGATTCTCGCGGCCTTGGCCGGCGAGTAGCCGAGCTGGCTGGACAGGACGGCCGCGGCGTCGCCGTCGTAGGCGACGCCCTTGCGGCGCGCTTCACCGACCTCGCGCAGGATGGCGGCGGGCTCGACGAGCGTCTTGGCGGTAAAGCGGCGCAGGTGCGTCTCCGCTAGGAAGCGCCGCGCCTCTGCATCGCTCAGCGGAGCACCTTGCCGAGGGCCGTGGCGTGTGCCGGGCGCGTCGAGCCAGTGCGGTCGGCAAGCTGCAGCATGCCGGCGCCGGCGGTGCGGGCGATGACGATGATCTCGTGGCCGGAGCGGATCGCGAAGTGGCCGGCTTCGCCGGTCGCCGCCGAGAGGCCTTCCAGGACCGGCGTCGCGAGCGCGAGCAGCGTGCTCTCGTCCAGCGCGCCGGCGGCGAGAGTGAAGAGCTTGGCTCCGATGCGATAGCGCTTCGAGTCGCGCAGCTGGCTGATGTAGCCGAGCTGGGTCATCGTCTTCACGAGGTGGAAGGTCGTGCTGTTGCGCAGGCCGACCGCCTTGCTGAGATCGGCGAGGGCGATGCCGTCGCGACGGCGTCATCGATCGTCCGGCGGCGTCGTCACGACGATGAAGGTGAGGTCCGTCAGGCCGTGGTTCGCGATCGAATGCGAAACGCCCGGCGGAATGAAGATCACGTCGTGCTTGCGCACGATGGTCTTCCGGCCATCGATCTCCATCGCGCCCTCCCCTTCGAGCACATGGTAGATCTGCTCCTGCACCTTGTGCGCGTGCCGCTCGACATAGGCCATCGGCTGATAAGTGGAGATGCGATAGTCGACGAGGCGCGAGCCGAGGTTCTCCGGTCGCACCAGCGCCTTGGAGAGCGCGCCGCCGAAATGCCCCGGAAACTGCTGCCAGGGCTCCTCGACGACGTTGCGGATGCAGGCGGTGGCTATGTTCTTTTTATTCATCTGACGAATTTCTTTCCGAACACCGGTTCCATGTGCGGAATCGGCGGCAGCGCCCACGCGCCGGTGCCCGGCGGCCGGATATTCGCGTCGACGTGCACGTCGATGAGGCAGGGCTTTCCGAGCTTCACCGCGTGCTCGAGCGCGCCCTTGAAGTCCTGCGATTTCGTGACGGTGAGGCCCTCCACGCCGGCGGCTCTCGCCCAGGCGGCGAAGTCCGGGTTGTACGGCTTGCGCTCGGGTCCCTGGTAGAACGCGGTGCCGTGCTCGCGGCCGCCGAAATAGGCGTACTGCAGGTCGCGAATCGCCGCCCAGGCGAAGTTGTTCCAAACCACCCAGACGGCGGGAATCTCGTACTCGACCGCGGTGCACAGCACGTGCGACACCATGGTGAAGCCGCCGTCGCCGCAGATCGAGACGCAAGGCTTGTCCGGCGCGGCGAGCTTCGCGCCGAGGATCGCGCTCGGCCCGAACCCCATGCCCGAGTAGCCCCAGGTGTTCAGCATGGTCTGCGGCCGGCGCGCCTCCCAGAACTGCATGAACCAGTTGTGGTGGATCCCCGAGTCGAGCGAGATGATCGCGTCGTCGGGCAGCACCGCGCGGCAGTCGGCGACGATGCGCTCCGGACGGATCGGCGTCGTATGGAGCTCGAAGTTCGGGCGGATGTATTTCTCCCACTCGCCGCGCCATAGCCCGATTTCGCCGTGCCACGCCTCGAACGACGAAATTTTCCGTGGAGCGATTTCGACAAGTAACTGCTGCAGGAACGTCCGCGCATCGGCGAGGATGCCGAGGTCCGGCGCATAGTTGCGGCCGATTTCGGCCGGATCGACGTCGACGTGCACCAGCTTCGCGGCCGGGAAGTTCCACGAGTAGCCGGGCATCCAGGAAGACGCCGAGCGGTCGTCGAAGCGCGCGCCGATGGCGATGATGAGGTCGGCGTGCCGCCCCGCCTGGTTCGCGGGATAGGCGCCGTTCCGGCCGATGAAGCCGAGCGAGAGCGGGTCGCGCATGTCGAGGCAGCCCATGCCGTTGGGCGAGCTGATGACCGGGACCCGGTGCTTGTGGGCGAATTCGGTGAGCTGCGGCCCGGCTTCGGAAAGCGTGCAGCCGTGGCCGATGAAGATCACCGGCCGCCGCGACGCCTGCAGCCACTCGGCCACCTTGCGCACATCCTCGGGCGAGGCGCCGCTCCTTTGTTTTCCGAACCCGTCCCACGTCGGCTCGAGCGCGACCTCGGCTTCTTCCTGGAAGAGGTTGAACGGCACGTCGACGTTGACCGGCCCCGGCCGGCCGCTCGTCGCCGTGGTGATCGCCTGGCGCAGCGCGAGCGGCAGCATGTCGACGCGGGAAGGCTGGAAGCTGCGCTTCACGACCGGACGGATCACGTTCGGGAAGTCGGCCTGGTTGTGGCGGTTCAGCTCCTGGAACGGCCCGCGGTTGAACTGCGAGGTCGGCACGTTCGCGGTAATGGCGAGCAGCGCTGACGAGTCGGTCTGCGCGACCGCGAGCGCCATGATGAGGTTCGCCGAGCCCGGACCGGTCGAGGTGAGTGTCGCGACCGGGCGGTGGCGCACGCGGAAGTAGCCGTCGGCCATGTGCGCGGCGGTCTGCTCGTGCCGCGGCGACACGAGCCGCACCCTGTCGCGCACCTCGTAGAGCGGATCGAGCAGGCCGACGTTGCCGTGGCCGCAGATGCCGAACACATAGGGAATCTTCTCCCGGACCAGGAACTCGGCGATCAGCTCGCCGCCCTTTCGCTTCGTCGGCCTTGCCGCGCCGGCCGCGACGTCGAGCGCCTTTTCCGTCGGTTTGTTCATGCGGTCTCCTTCCTGCCCATCGCCCTGCGGATCGCGCGAACCAGCTCGGCCCGCTTCTCGGTCTTCGCCCCGAGCCGCTCCTTGACGCCCAGTTCCGCGACCCATTGCTGCCGCTCGGCCGTGGCGGCGGCCATCAGCGGCTCGATGCCGATGCCTTTGAGCGTCTCGGCGACCTCGCGCATCTCCGCGGCGCGGCGCTTGCCGTGGCTCACCACGCGCTCGATCATGTAGCCGGAGAGCTTCTCCCAGTCGAGCGTCGGGAACGTCTCCTTGAGCGACGCGAGCACCCGCTCTTCGACGCGATACTCGCTCGCCGCGAGCATCGACTCGACCATCAGCGCCTCCATGCCCTTGATGACGATCGAGCGGAACATCTTGATCGCCGAGGCCTGCCCGACCTCGGCCGAGACGAGCTCCATCTTCATGCCCATCGCCTGCGCGCGCGGCAAGAGCGCCGCCGCGCCGGGGCCGCCGATCAGGCAAGGCACCTTGTGGTCGTAGGGCGCGACCGGCGCCATGACCGCCACGTCGACGTAGGCGGCGCCGCTCTTAGCGACGCGCGCCGCCGTCTCGAGCTTGCGTTGCGGAGACACCGAGTTGATGTCGAGGAAGAGCTGGTTTTCGCGCAGCCCCGGCAGGCAGGAGAGTGCCGCCTCGAGGCTCGAGCTCGCCGTCACGGCGAGGAACACGATGTCGGCGTCTCGCACGGCGGCGACGTGATCTCGCGCGATCGCGACGCCCATCCCCTGCGCCGCCTGCTGCGGCGCGCTGGGCGGCGAAGCCGCGAACAGGATGTCGTAAGCGACGATGCGCGCGGCGTTCGCGGCGAGCAGGCCGCGGCTGATGGTCTGGCCGGCCTCGCCGAAGCCGATGAACGCGACTCGCTCGGGAGATTTCATATTGCCAAAGCGACATTCATCCTATCAAATGCCGGCCAAAGGAGGAGGCCATGAAAGCATCGCGCCGTACGGTACTCAAGACGGTCGGCACGCTCGCCGCGCTAGCGCTACCCGGCTCTCGGGTCCTCGCGGCCTATCCCGAGCGGCCCATCAAGCTGGTCGTGCCGTTCGCCCCCGGCGGCAACGCCGACATCGTCGGCCGCCTGGTCGCCGAAGGCATGGCGCAGGCGCTCGGTCAGCCGATGATCGTGGAGAACCGCGCCGGCGCGGGCGGCGGCGTGGGCGCCGCCGAGGTGGCGCGCGCGGCGCCCGACGGCTACACGCTGCTCAGCGGCTCGAACGGGCCGCTCACGGTCAACCCGTTCGTGCAGTCGAATCTCAGCTACGACCCGCTGAAGGATTTCCTGCCGATCGGCCTGACGAGCCTCGCGCCGCACGCGCTGATCGTCAACGCCGCCGTGCCCGCGAAGGCAGTCGCCGAGCTGGTCGCGCTCTCGAAGAAGCAGCAGGTCGGCGTGGGCACTTCCGGAATCGGCAGCGCGACCCATCTCACGCTCGAGCGGTTCAACGCGCAGACCGGCGCGAAGCTCGTCCACGTGCCCTACAAGGGCGGCGGCGCGCTGCTGCCGGACCTTGTCGCCGGCACCATCCAGGGCGCGATGACCGAGTTTTCTAGCGCGCTGCCGCACCATCGCAGCGGCAAGGCGCGCTTCATCGCCGTCGCTTCGGCGAAGCGGCTCGCGCAGGCCCCCGACGTGCCGACCATGATCGAGAGCGGCGTCGCCGACTTCACCGCGGCGAGCTACATCGGCGTGCTGGCGCCCGCGCGCACCCCCGCCGACGTTCTCTCGCGGCTGCAGTCGGCGCTCGCCTCCGCGCTCAAATCGCCGAAGACGCTCGAGCGCATGAAGGAGCTGGGCATCGAGCCGGCGACGCCGGAGCTCATGACCGCGAGCGGCTTTGGCGCGTTTATCCGCCGGGAGTACGAGAGCTCGCGGCAAGCGGTGAAGCTCGCCGGACTGCAGAAGCAGTAGCGGCTAGGCCGCGGCGCGCTCCTGCGCCAGGCGGTTGCGCTCGAGATGCTGGTCGACGAGCGAGACGATCTCGTCGACCGTCTCGTTCTGCAGCCCGAGCTGGCCGGCGATGCGGCCGACCAGGCGGTCGACGCGCTCGATGTGCTGCGCGCCGCCGAAAAGCGCGCGCGCCGCGGACGAGGGCTTGCCGAGGCCTTCGGCGGCCTGCGCGTACTTCTCGAAAGGCACGAGGTCCTCGTGTCCGGCACCGAGCTGCTGGCAAAGCGCCGCGACCCATTCGTAGATCGTGCGCGAAGCCGAGCGATCGCCGTGCACCGCGTCGCGGATCGGGATCATCTGCTCCGGCCTGACACAGCGGTAGTTCCCCGCGATCAGCATCGGCCACTTGGCGAGCGGCACGTAGATCGAGTCGTGCA
>DASQYN010000539.1:0-4538 GCA_035639215.1 Burkholderiales bacterium | reverse complement strand
GCCTGCCGCCGGTCAGGTGATCGAGCATGCCGATCTCCTCCACCACTCGCGCCGGATGGTGGTAGGGCAGGACGGTGCCCATCACGCCGAGCCGAAGCTTGCGGGTTCTGCCGGCGAGCGCGGCGATGAGCAGGTGAGGGGAAGGCGAGAAAGACCGGGCGAAGTGGTGCTCGCTGAAGAAGATGCCCTCGAAGCCGAGCGCTTCGTCTTCGGTCCAGAGACGCAGATATCGTTCGAAGTAGCGCCCACGTCGGACGCCGGCGCAGCGCCGCCGGCCCGTGTCAGCTCCGGAAAGAACTCGAACAACCAGGGCCTGATCACTAAACGAGCTTCGCGGTGAGCGGGTTGTAGGAGTACAGCCAGGCATTGCGCGCGGCGCCTTCGTCGCGCTTGGCAAAGGCGCGGCGCAACGCCTGCTGATCGCGCATGTGGAAAAGCGTGCGGTTGCCGCTCGAGCCTTCGACGATTCGCGTCGTTCGTGCGACACGGTTGCGCTGGTAGATCTGCAACGCCTCGGGCACCTCCGCGATCTCGAGCGCACGGGTCAGCACCGCGGCGTCCTCTATCGCCATGGCGGCGCCCTGCGCAAGGTAAGGCAGCGTGGCGTGGACGGAATCGCCCAGCAGCGTCGCGCGGTGGGTGCTCCAGTTCGAGATCGGCGGGCGGTAGAAGAGCGACCACCGGTAGCATTCATCTCGGTCGGCGAGATCGACGAGGGTCCGGATGTCGGGATGCCAGCCGGCAAAGTCCGCCCGTAGCTTCTCCCAGGGGAAGCGCGCGGTCCACGACTCTTCCGAGACCTCTTGCGTTTCCACCAGGCCGACGAAGTTGAGCAGCGCCCCCGCGCGCAGGTAATAACAGACGACATGGGCTCCCGGGCCCATCCACACCGACATCACCTGTCCCATGAAGTCTCGCGGCAGCTTCTCCGCTGGCAGGGTGAGCCGCCATGCCGCATCGCCGGTGTAGACGGGCTGCGCGGCACCAGCGATCTGCGCGCGCACCGCCGACTTCACGCCATCGGCGCCGATGAGCAGATCTGCGCCGATCGTCTCGCCGCCCGCCAGGCGAACGCGCACCTCGGCAGGCGTTTCCTCGAACCCGGTGACGCGCGAATTCACGCGGATGGCGTCCTTCTTCAACGCCCGGACCCTGCCGACGAGCAGCTGGTGAAAGTCCGCGCGGTGCAGCTGGTTGTAAGGCGCGTGGTGGAGCCGCAGATGCTCGTCCGCGAGGGCGAACCGGCTGATCACCTCGCCCGTGTCGTGAAGGCGAAAGACGTACGCTTCGGGTCGGACGGCGATCGCGGAAATCGCTTCACCGAGGCCGAGAGCGATGAGCACATGCATCGCATTCGCGCTGATCTGAATGCCGGCGCCGATCTCGGTGAGCTCGGGAGCCTGCTCGAAGATCCGCACATCGTGCCCGCGCTCGAGCAGGCAGGCGGCTGCAGTCAGGCCGCCGATCCCGGCGCCTGCGATGACAATCTTTTTCGGCATTGCGTGTTCTGGGTCGGGCGCAATGTATCAGTTAACCGACGGGCGTCCTTCGTTTTGCAGGCTAAGATGGGCGATGAAAAATTCAGAAGTGCCCATGATCGCCCTGCGCCGCGCGGTGCAGATCTGCGGCGGGCTCGATGCCCTGGGCGACAAACTCAATGTCTCGACCGAGACGCTGTCGGCGATGATCGCCGGCGAGCATGCCGTCCCGGACGCCACGTTCAAGCAGACCGTCGGCCTGCTGCTCGAGGCGACCGCCACGCGAGCGCCGAAGCGAACGCCCGATTCGAACGAAGGCGGCCGAAAAGGCCCGCGCAACTGAGGGAATCAGTGGGGCGGCGCCCGGGCGCCCCCGGGTCTGCAATTCGCCGCCCCACTGCGAAGCAAGGAAAGCGTGCGCCGGGTCGCTTCTTCTGCCAATAGCACCTTTTGGCTAAATCGCGAGCCAATCCGAGGCCTCGCGGTTGACGTATTAGCGGTAGGTACCACGCTGGAAGGGCTCGTGAGCGCAACGACCGTAAAGCTGCTGCAGGCCGCTTCGGAGATCGCCGGCGGGAACAAGGCGCTGGCCATGCGCCTGTTCATTGGCGAGGCGCTGCTGGCGAAGTTCATGGACGACAGCCGTCCGCTGCCCGATGCGCTGCTTCTTCGGGCGGTGGACATCATCCTTGCCGACCGGGTCTCCAGGCTGGGCCTCCCGGCGGCGCCTTCGCGGGTTGCGGCGGACAGTGAACGGACGATGATCGCCAATGGAGACGGGACTGCCGGGCCTTAGGAGCGGCGCGCTCTTGCGGAAAGCAATTGATATTCGTCAAAATTGCGGGCTGTGGAAACGGCGCCGCAACTGGAGGAGGCGGGACGGCCGGACGATTCGCCGCGCACCCTCGGCGACGTTCTCTATGGCCGCAAGCCCAGGCACGTCGTCCCGGAAACGGACTGGATCGCGCTCGTGCGGGCGGTTGCCGCTCGCGACCAGGCGGCGCTGCAGGGGCTCTACGAGCGCAGCCATCGCCTTGTCTTTACTCTGACTTTCAGGATGACGCATAGCCGGGAAACCGCCGAAGAGCTGACGCTCGACGTCTTCCACGACGTCTGGCGGCGCGCCGCGCGGTATGACGCCGCGCAAGGCACGGTCCTCGCCTGGATCATGAACCAGGCAAGATCGAGGGCCATCGACCGGCTGCGCTTCGAGAGCCGCAAGAAGCGCTTCCAACCGAACGGCGAGGACGTTGCGGCAGAGGGCGAAGCGCCCGATTCGCGGGAGCTGGTCGAGCTCCAGCAGCGAGGCCTGCTGCTGCGAGAGGCGCTGAATGCCCTCACGCCGGAGGAGCGACTCGCGATCGAGGCGGCGTTCTTCTCGGGGCTGACCTACGCGGAAGTGGCGGTGCGGCTGCATCAGCCTCTCGGCACGATCAAGACGCGGATTCGCTCGGCGCTGCAAAAGCTCCGCCAGGCGCTTGCCGCGGAGGGAAGGAGCTCGTGAGCGTCTGCGCGCAGTCGGAGCTGCTGTTCGCCTATGCCGTCCAGGCGCTGCCCTCCAGCGACAGATCGGCGTTCGAGGCGCACGTCGCATCCTGCGCGCAATGCCGCACGGAGCTAGAAACGCTGCGGCCCGTGGTGCAGTCGTTCGTGGACTGGCCGACCGATGTGCTTCGCCCGCCCGAAGCTCTGCAGCGGCGTCTCGCGGCGCGCATCGCTGCCGAAACCGGCGGCGAGCCGGTATTGCCTTCGCTGCAGCCGTGGGCGGAGCCGGCGTGGGAAGAGGTCGCGCCGGGCATCAACTGCAAGCTTCTCGCGAACGACACGGAGAAGCATGTCGTCAGCATGCTCGTGCGCCTTGCGCCGGGCGCTGCCTATCCGGCGCACACGCATTCCGGCGTCGAGCAGCTGTATCTTATCGAGGGCGAGCTGTGGATCGACGAGCGCAAGCTCCTCCCGGGCGACTACAACCGCGGCGAGCCTGGGGCGAGCGACCGGCGCGTGTGGAGCGAGACCGGCTGCACTTGCGTGCTCGTCACCAGCACGAAAGACCTCCTCGGCTGACCGCGTAGCCGGCGCTGCTTCCTTCAGCCGCCCGCTCTGCCCGCCTGGCAGTGTCGACCGGAAGCCGAAGGTGCGCTGTCGTCCGCGCTTGCCGATCCGGATGCGGTGTAAGTAGCCGCGGCGTAGAGCGCGAGAAAACGCTTGTAGGCGAAGATCGCGTCGGGCGCGACTTCCCATTCGACACGGTCCGCGCGCTGGGTGCGTGCGCCGTATTCGCCGCGCGCGTGGCAGAGAAGCTCTGAGCGCAGCGTCGCCGCGCCGGCCGCCATGCCGACGTGCAGGAGATGCGTGCCCTCGTAGAGTCGGTAGACGCCGCCGCACGCGGGGCTGGCCTCGGCCTGGGCGGCGAGCGAGACGGTTTCGGTTGTCACGAGCGCAGTCTCCACGCCGCACGCTTAAACCGGCCTTATCGGGGGACCGCTCCAGGCTAGTCCGGACGGCCTTCGTTCTCCTCGAGCAGAATTGCGCCGTGCACTGCGAAACGCTGATCGTCGGCGCCGGGCCGGCAGGGCTCGCCACGGCAGCGTGCCTTGCGCGCCGCGGCAAGAGCTACGTGCTTCTCGAGCAGGCAGCGGAAATCGGCGCCGCCTGGCGCAACCACTACGAGCGCCTGCACCTGCATACGCCCGCGCGCCATTCGTCGCTGCCGCATTTCCCGATGCCGGCCGGCTATCCGACTTATCCCTCGCGCGAGCAGGTGGTCGACTACCTCGAGTCGTACGCGCGCCGGTTCGCCATCCAAGCGGGCCTGCGAACGAGGGTGCAGGAAATCGTGCGCGACGGTGACGGATGGAAGGTGACAGCCGCGGGCGGCGCCTGGCACAGCGATTCGGTGGTGCTCTGCAGCGGCTACAACGGCGTGCCGCTCACGCCGGCGTGGCCCGGACAGGCGACGTTCGAGGGCGAGCTGCTGCACAGCTCGGCCTACCGGAGCGGCGCGCGCTTCAAAGGCAGGCAGGTCCTCGTCGTCGGCGCGGGGAACTCGGGCGCCGAGAT
>DASQYN010000538.1:0-6240 GCA_035639215.1 Burkholderiales bacterium | reverse complement strand
GCGTTCGCCGCGTCGGCGAGGCTGTAGCGCGCGGTGGTCTCGATACGTACCTTCTTCGACTTCACCGCGTTGAAGAGGTCGTTGGAGCGCTTGACGAGATCGGCGCGCGCGGCGATGTAAGTGGCGAGCGTCGGCCGGGTGACATAGAGCGAGCCCTTGGCAGACAGGATGCCGAGATTGACCGGCGGCACGGCGCCCGAAGCGTTGCCGAAGGACACCATGAGCCCGCGCGGCTGCAGGCAGTCGAGCGAGCCTTCCCAGGTGCTCTTGCCGACCGAGTCGTACACCACCGGAACCTTCTTGCCCTTGGTGATCTCCTTCACGCGCTCGACAAAGTTGCCGCTGCTGTAGTTGATCACGTGCTTGCAGCCGTGCGCCTTGGCGAGTGTTGCCTTCTCCTCGGAGCCGACCGTGCCGATAACCGTGACGCCGAGCTTCTTCAGCCACTGGCAGGCGATCAGTCCCACGCCCCCGGCGGCCGCGTGCCAAAGGACCGTATCGCCCTTCCTCACCTTGTACGTGGAAAAGATGAGGTAGTGCACGGTCATGCCCTTGAGCATCATCGAGGCCGCCTGCTCGTCCGAGATGCCCTTCGGCACCTTGACCATCCGGTCCGCCGGGACCACGCGCTGCTCGCAATAGGAGCCCGGCAAGCCGGTGTAAGCGACGCGATCGCCCTTCTTCAGCTCCTTAACGCCCGGGCCCACCGCTTCGACGATGCCGGCGCCCTCATTGCCGGCCACCGCCGGCGTCTGCATCGCATACAGGCCGGAGCGCTGGTAGGTGTCGACGAAGTTGACGCCGATCGCAGTGTGGCGGATGCGCACCTGCCCCGGGCCCGGATCGCCGACCGGGATGTCGTCGAGCTGCAGCACTTCCGGACCGCCCTGCCTGTGGAAACGGATTGCCTTGGTCATTGCCTGTCTCTCCCGTGAATGAGGAAACGAAAGCTACTCTTTCTTGGCGGCGTCGCCCGCGTGGCGCATCGCCTGGAGCGTGGCGCGCTGCAGCTCGAGGCCCTGAATCGAGAATTTCACCATATTCAGGTTCATGTTCAGCCACGCCTCGACCGAGCGCAGCTCGGCGATGCGCTTCTCGACCTCCTGCGGATCGAAGGTCGGCATGGCCATCCCCGGCAGCGGCACGCCGAGCGGACCCCAGAGGCGGCGGAACATCTCGAACGGGTCCTGGGGCGGCTTGTCGTCAGGCATACAGCGCCTCCTCTTCCGTGGGCTTGAAGAACTCGCGCACCTCGGCTTCGCGGGCGATGGTGTCCTGGTAGCCGAGGTCGATGAGGGCGCGGCAGAACGACTGCTCGAATAGCAGGTAGCTCGCGAGGTTCGACCCCGAGCGGTTGAGCGCGCCGGTGGGCTTGAGGATGAAGCGCACGGTCGACGGCAGCTCGTGCAGGAATCGCGCCGCGACGCGCTCGATCGGCTGCGAGGGCGTGATGAAAAGCACCTGCACCGGCCGCAGCCCAATGTGCGACTCGGACAGCCGCTCGCTTGGAATGAGGCGCACGGTGCGGTTGATGCGCTCCAGGCGCTCGATGTCGACGGCGAGGCTGTCGAGAAAGATGCTGTTCAGCGCGTGGCCGGCGACCTGCGCGAGCGACGGATACACCGTCGAGCGCACCCGCGCCGCCTCGCTGGTCTGGCGCCCGGTGCCGACGATCAGCACCCGGTCGGCGCCGAGGTGCAGCGCCGGGCTGACCGGGGCGATCTGGCGCATCGAGCCGTCGCCGAAATACTCGCGGTGCACCTTGACCGCGGGGAAGAGGAACGGCAGCGCCGCCGAGGCGAGGAGGTACTCGAGCTTCAAGCTCACCGCCGCGCCGATGCGCTGGTTCCTCTCCCAGCCATCGAGGCCGCTCGCTCCCTGGAAGAACGAGACGCTCTGCCCGCTCGAGTAGCCCGAGGCGGTGACGCACACCGCGTAGAGCGCGCCGCCGTCGATGTTCGCCTGGACACGATCGAAGTCGAGGGTGCGCGAGAGCATGTCGGCGAGCGGAGTGTTGTCGAGGAGCGCGACCGGGTTGCGGCGCGAAATGAGCATGACCGCGCTCAGCCAGCGGGCGCCGCTCTTGGCGATGCTCCACGCATCGGTGCGGTAGATGTGATGGCAGTGCATGCGCTCCCACACCTCGAGCAGGTTGGCGACCGCGCGCGTGAAATCATCGGCGAATACCGCCAGCGTGGCGGCGTTCACCGCCCCCGCGGACGTGCCGCAAAGGATCGGAAACGGGTTGCGCTTCGGGTTGCCGAGGATGTCGCGCACCGCCTTCACCACGCCGACCTGGTAGGCGGCCCGGGCCCCGCCGCCGGTAAGCACCAGGCCAGCGCGCGCCGCCTGCCTCAAAAGAGCGCCTCCTGCGCGCGCGGCGCGTTGGCGTCCGCCACGGCGAGCGCGGTCATGTTGACGATGCGACGCACGGTGGCCGAGGGCGTAAGAATGTGCACCGGCCGCGCCGCGCCGAGCAGCATCGGGCCGATCGTCACGCCGCCGCCCGACGCCGTCTTGAGAAGGTTGAACGCGATGTTGGCGGCGTCGAGGGTCGGCATGATGAGCAGGTTCGCCTCGCCGCGCAGCTTGGCCTGCGGAAAGACCTTGAGGCGGATCTCCTCCGACAGCGCGGCATCGCCGTGCATCTCCCCGTCGACCTCGAGCTGCGGCGCGGCAGCGACGATGAGCTCGAGTGCCCGCCGCATCTTCTGCGCCGAGGGCGTCTCGATCGAGCCGAAGTTCGAGGCCGAGAGGAGCGCAACCTTGGGTGCGACGCCGAAGCGCCGCAGTTCGTCGGCGGCGAGCAGCGTCATCTCGGCGATGGTCTCGGCGTCCGGGTCCGCGTTGACATAGGTGTCGCAGAGAAAGACGGTGCGCGCCGGCAGGATCACGGCGTTCATGGCGGCGTAGCGGCGCACGCCGGCGCGCAGGCCGATCACCTGGTCGATGTAGCGCATGTGCTCGGCGTACATGCCGAGCGTGCCGCAGAGCATCGCGTCCGCCTCGCCCTTGTGCACGAGCATCGTGGCGATGAGCGTCTGGTTGCGGCGCATCTCGATACGGGCGTACTCGGGGGTCACCCCCTTGCGCGCCGCGAGCTGCTGGTAGGTGCCCCAGTATTCGCGGTAGCGCGGATCGAACTCCGGATTCACCAGCTCGAACTCGCGCCCCGGCCGCACCCGCAGGCCGAGCCGCTCGAGGCGCTGCTCGACGACCTGCGGCCGGCCGATCAGGATCGGTCTTGCCAGGCCCTCGTCCACCACGACCTGCGCCGCGCGCAACACACGCTCGTCCTCGCCTTCGGCGTACACGATCCGCCGCGGCGCCCCCTTGGCGGCGCTGAAGAGCGGCTTCATGAGGATGCCGGACTGGTAGACGAACTGCGCGAGGGACTGGGTATACGCCTCGAGGTCGGCGATCGGTCGGGTGGCGACGCCCGACTCCATGGCTGCCTTCGCCACCGCCGGCGCGACGCGCGCGATGAGGCGCGGGTCGAACGGCCGGGGGATGATGTATTCGGGTCCGAAGCTGATGGATTCGATGCCGTAGGCGAGCGCCACCTGCTCGGAGGTCTCGGCCTGCGCGAGCCCGGCGATGGCCTGCGCGGCGGCGAGCTCCATCTGGGTGGTGATGGTCGTGGCACCGACGTCGAGAGCGCCGCGGAAGATGAACGGAAAGCAGAGGACGTTGTTCACCTGGTTCGGGTAGTCCGAGCGCCCGGTCGCGATCACGCAGTCGGGGCGCGCCTCGCGCGCCAGCTCCGGCCGGATCTCCGGCTCGGGATTGGCGAGCGCGAGGATGAGCGGCCGAGGCGCCATCGTCTTCACCATCTCGGGCTTCAGCACGCCGCCTGCCGAGAGGCCGAGGAAGACGTCCGCGCCGGCGATCACCTCGCCGAGCTTGCGCGCCCGGGTCTCCTGCGCGTAGCGCTCCTTCTCCGGGTCCATCAGCTCGCGGCGTCCCTTGTACACCACGCCTTCTATGTCGGTGACGGTGATGTTCGCATGCGGCAGGCCCATCTTCACCAGCAGGTCGAGGCAGGCGAGCGCCGCCGCTCCGGCGCCGGAAGTCACCAGCCTCACCTCGCGGATGCTCTTGCCGACGACTTTCAGCCCGTTGGCGAACGCTGCGCCGACGGTGATGGCGGTCCCGTGCTGGTCGTCGTGGAACACCGGGATCTTCATCCGCTTGCGCAGCGCGCGCTCGATGATGAAGCATTCCGGCGCCTTGATGTCCTCGAGGTTGATCGCGCCGAAGGTCGGCTCGAGCGCGGCGATGATGTCGACCAGGCGCTGCGGGTCGCGCTCGTCGAGCTCGATGTCGAAGCAGTCGATGCCGGCGAACTTCTTGAACAGCACCGCCTTGCCTTCCATCACCGGCTTGGCGGCGAGCGGGCCGATGGCGCCGAGCCCGAGCACGGCGGTGCCGTTGGTCACGACGCCGATCAGGTTGGCGCGCGAGGTGTATTGCACGGCGGTGAGCGGGTCGCGCACGATCTCGTCGCACGCGGCGGCGACCCCCGGCGAATAGGCGAGCGCGAGATCCCGCTGGTTGGTGACCTGCTTCGTGGGAAGCACCGAGAGCTTGCCCGGCGGATGGCGCCGGTGATACTCGAGCGCGTTCTTTCTCAGTTGCTCATCCACGAAAAAATTATAATCCTTCAGACACATGCGCCGCCTCACCGCGCCTCGCGCGGAAGACATCGAGCCTTTCGAAGTGATGGACGTGCTCGCGCGAGCGCAGGCGCTCGAGGCGGCCGGCCGCCGCGTCGTGCACCTGGAAATCGGCGAGCCGGACTTTACCGCGCCCGAGCCGGTCGTCGAGGCCGGCATGCGCGCGCTGCGCGAAGGGCGAACGGCCTACACCGCCGCGCTCGGCCTGCCGGCGCTGCGCGCCGCGATCGCCGCTCACTACTCGAGCGCATTTTCGGTAGAAGTTCCGGCCTCGCGAATCGCCGTCACGGCCGGCGCCTCGGGCGGGCTGCTCACCGTGGCTGCGCTGTACATCGAGCCGGGCGATGAAATCCTCGTCCCCGATCCCGGCTACCCGGGCTACCGGCATTTCGTGCGCGCCTTCGAAGGCCGCGCGCGCGTGCTCCCGGTCGGCGCGGCGGAGGGCTACCAGCCGACGCTCGAGATGGTGCGCGCGGCCTGGAGCGCGCGCACGAAAGGGCTGGTGCTCGGCTCGCCGTCCAATCCGACCGGCACGCTGATCGAAAATTCCGAGCTCGCGCGGATCGCCGAATTCGTCGCGGAGCGCGACGGCGTGCTCGTCGTCGACGAGATCTACCAAGGCCTCGTCTACGGCGCCGAACCTGGCACGGCGCTCGGCTTGCCCGGCAACGTGGTGGTCGTGAACAGCTTCTCGAAGTACTTCTGCATGACGGGATGGCGACTGGGCTGGGTAGTCCTGCCGCCTGCCGCAGTACGCAGCTTCGAGAAGCTGGCGCAGCACCTCTTTATTTCCGCGCCCGCCATAGCGCAGCACGCCGCCTGCGCCGCCTTCGATCCGGAGAGCGTTTCGGTCCTCGAGGAGCGGCGCCGCGAGTTCGGAAGGCGGCGCGATTTCCTGCTGCCCGCGCTAAGAGCCGCCGGCCTCGGCGTCCCGGCCGAGCCGCGCGGCGCTTTCTACGTCTATGCCGATTGCGGCCGGGACGCGCGCGCCTACTGCCTGGAGCTGCTCGAACAGGAAGGCGTCGCCGCGACGCCCGGCGTCGATTTCGGGGGGAACGGCACCGCGCACTGCGTGCGCTTCGCCTACACGCGCGCCATGGAGGACCTCGCCGAGGCGGCGCGGCGCCTCAGGCGCTTTGCTGCCGGCGCGCCTTCTGCCTGAGGAGCTCGAGCCGCGCCTTTTCCGCGAATACCTTGTTCGCGTATTGCGAGGTCGGCTCGTCGAAGGCGCCGGCGTACATCTGCAGCGCCGTCTCGGTATCGTGGAAGCGGCGCTGGTACTCGCGCAGGATCTGCGCGCCGACCAGGATGTTGACCTCGGGCTCGAGCAGCGCTTCCTCGCCTCCATGGTCGGCGAGCTTCTCCAGGTGGAACTGCGGCATGACCTGCATCAGCCCCATGGCGCCCACACCGCTCTCGGCGACCGGGTTGTAGCTCGACTCCACCGCCATCACGGCAAGGATCAGGAGCGGATCGACGGAGTAGCGGGCGCCCGCACGGTACGCGGTCGCCACATAGCCTGCGACGGCGGACCCGGAGACGCGGTAGCGCTTGGTGATGTACT